>JBAPVZ010000701.1:0-2481 GCA_049283435.1 Candidatus Dormiibacterota bacterium | reverse complement strand
CGGAGTCGTCGGCGAGCGCCTCGCCGCACCGGTTGCCCCGGCGAATCCGAAGCGGACTGCGGAGCCTCCCTCCGAGCTCGTTCCCGAAGGGCCCGGCGCCGGCTGGGTGGACACCGGGCTTCGAGTCCAGGACCTGGAGGACGGTGCGGCGACCGCGTCCTCGGCCGGCGCGATGTCGATCTTCCTCGTGCGCCAGGGGGCGTCGGTCGTCGCGCTGTCCGGGATCTGCACGCATCAGGCCTGCCAGCTCGTCTGGCGGGCGTCGGACCGAGCGCTCGCCTGTCCCTGGAGCAGCGGGCAGGCCTTCGGACTGGACGGTCGCTCGCTCTGGGCGGCCGGCCTGCGCACGCTGCCGCGAGCTCGGGTACGGGTCGTCGACGGGCGTATCGAGGTGTTCGGCACCGCCTGAGCGCCCGGCGCGGGCTCAGGCCGGCGCGGTCGGGCCGGTGCTCAGCCGACCGCCGCGTACCCGCCGTCGACCGGGATCGCCGTGCCGGTGACGAAGTCGGAGGCTGGGCCGGCGAGGAACACCGCGATGCCGCCGAGGTCCGCCGGCGTGCCCCAGCGGCCGGACGGGGTGCGCTCGAGGACCCGCTCGTGCAGGCCCTCGACGACCGCCCGCGCACGCTTCGTGAGGTCGGTGTCGATCCAGCCCGGCAGCACCGCGTTGACCTGGATGTGGTCCGGGGCCCAGGCGACCGCGAGCGACTTCGTCAGCTGGACCAGTCCGCCCTTGCTCGCCCCGTAGGCGGCACCGAACCAGGTGCCGAACAACGACAGCATGCTGCCGATGTTGATCACCTTGCCGCCGCCGCCATCCCGCAGCGGCTCGTAGGCGGCGCGGGCACAGTAGAACGCGCCACTGAGGTTCGTCTCGATGACGTCGCGCCACTCCTCGGGAGTCAGGTCCTGCGGGTGCTTGCGGACCGAGCGGCCGGCGTTGTTGACGAGGACGTCGAGCCGGCCGAAGCGCTCGACGGTCCCCGCGACGAGGCGTTCGCAGGAGTGCTGGTCGGCGACGTCCACCGGCAGGAACAGGCTTTCCCCACGCGCCTCGCCGAGCGCGCCGAGTGCCTGCTCCGCCTTCTCCCCGTCGCGCGCGGCAAGGACGACGGTCGCGCCCGCCTCGGCGAGCGCCTGCGCCATGCCGAGCCCGATGCCACCGTTGCCGCCGGTGACGATCGCGACCTTACCTTCCAGATCGAACAGCCCCATCGTCTCTCCTCCCCTCGTGCGTGCTGAGTGATCCGCGATCGTCGTCCCGGCCCGGTGTCAGGCCGGCGTGAGCACGCGGACCGGGTCGCCGGCCAGGAACGCGGTGATGTCCTCCCTCGCATCGCGGAAGAACGCGCGGTAGGAGGCCTCGGTGACGTAGCCCAGGTGCGGCGTGACGATCGTGTTCGGCAGCGTGCGCAGCGGATGACCGGGCGGGAGCGGCTCGACGTCGAACACGTCGAGCGCCGCGCCCGCGATCCTTCCGGACGCGAGCGCCTCGATGAGCGCCGGCTCCTCGACGATCGGTCCGCGCGAGGTGTTGACGAGGTAGGCCGTCCTCTGCAGCAAGCCCAGCTCGCGAGCCCCGAGCAAGCCGCGGGTTCGCTCGCTCAGCACGAGGTGGATCGTGAGGACGTCCGCCTGGCGCAGGAGGTCCTCCTTCGTCACCCAGCGAGCGCCGGCCGCCGCCGCGTCGGCCTCGGTCAGGTGCTGGCTCCAGGCGAGTACCTCCATGCCGAACGCACGCCCGACGGCCGCCACCTGACGGCCGATCTTGCCGAGGCCGAGCACGCCGAGCCGTCGACCGATGAGGTCCACCCCGACCGTCTCCTGCCAGCCGCCCGCGCGAACATTGCGGTCTTCCGCCGGAATGTGCCGGAGCAGGCCGAGGATCAGGCCCCACGTCAGCTCGGTCGTCCCGTTGCCGCCCATCCGCGTCCCGCACACGGTGACTCCGCACTCGTTCGCCGCCGCGACGTCGATCGAGCGGTTGCGGACGCCGGTCGTCACCAGCAGGCGGAGACGGGGCAGCCGCCGCAGCAGCGAGGCGGGAAACGGCGTGCGCTCGCGCATCGCGAGCAGAAGGTCGTAGGGCTCGAGCCGGGCCTGTACGGCATCCTCGTCGGCCAGGTGGTCGCGATAGATCGTCGTCTCGACCCCGGCGAGCGTGCTCCAGTCGGTCAGTTGGGCGGCAGCCGCCTGGTAGTCGTCGAGGATGGCGAGTCGTGGCATCGCGGTCCGGGGTACCTCCTACGCGCCTCGGCGCGCTTGCCTCTCCAGCGGGTGGCCCGAGTCGAGGGGCTTCCTGGCTCCGGAACCGTGGGCAGCCGTTCGCTCGAGCCGGCTGAGCAGGCGATCAGGCAGCTGGTCGTCGACGGCGGGCAACGACCGCCATCCTACCGCTCAGCCGGACTGGCCGGACGTCGCCTGCGCCTGGACCCCCGTGGGCTGGGGTGCGGGCCACGCCGTCTGCACGTCCTCCTGGAC
>JBAPVZ010000700.1:0-4985 GCA_049283435.1 Candidatus Dormiibacterota bacterium | reverse complement strand
GGTCCAGCCTCCGACTCCGACCCCTCACCCCTATATCCGTGGCCGGCCCAGAGTTGGCGATCAAACGGACGAGGCAAGGCACCAAACCTTCCTCAGCCGGCAAGCATGACGCCACACCCCGAACCAGCTGGGGCTCTGCCCTATCCAAGCGCAAAGCCCCGGCTGGCTGCCGATCCCAACCGCACGCTCGGCCGCTCAACGGTCCAGCCTCCGACTCCGACCCCTCACCCCTATATGCCGGCAAGTGGTCGCTCTTTCTTCTCACGAAGGGTCTCTCTCCCGGCAAACGGCCCTCACCATCGCACTGCGATCGTCCGCCACCGATCGTGTGGGACGCGTGCTGGCGCGGCCGCCTCGCGACTCCCTATCCTCGAAGCATCGGTCTGACACCAGCCAACGGCCGGCAGGATGCGCTCGGGGATCAGTGGAACGTCCTGGTCCCGATCCTCCGTGCGCAGGCGGCCGGCCCGCTGATCGAGGTCGGCGACGCGCTCGCGGCTCAGCCCGGCAGCGAGGGCCTCGTGCTCGGCCTCGTCGAGGTGCCCAGGGGCGGCGCGGGCCGGCTGACGAGCACGGTGCGGGAGCGGCAGCACGACCTGCTGCGCTGGATCGCCGCGAGCGACCGCCCGGCCCGCGAGCCGGCACCGCGCCTCGGCGTGCTGGTTCGGGTCACCCACCAGGTCGCGCTCGGCGTCCGCGAGGCGATCTACGAGAACGACAGCGACACGGTCGTCATGGAGTGGCCGGGTCCCGGCAGCCGGCGACCCCGCGCGCTCGGCGCGGTGCTTCGGGATCTCGCCGTCGACCCGCCGGCGAACTTGCTGCTCGTCCGCCCGGGCGTCGCCGTGGAGCGGGCCCGCCACCGGGTCCTGGTACCGGTTCGGGGCGGTGCGAACGCGGCGCTCGCCGTCCGCATCGGCGCCGCCGTCGCGGAGTACTGGGACGGGGCGCTCACCGTCCTGCACGTCGCCTCGTCGGCCGACCACCCGCTACGCGTCGACCACGAACGATCGCTCGTCGAGCGCGTTCTGGAGGACGCCGGCCAACCCTCGGCGACCGTGCACGAACGCCGGTCGGACGACGTCGGCGGCACCATCCTGGAGGAGGCGGCGAGCCACGGCACCGTGATCCTCGGCTCGGTCGCCGAGCGTCGCACGCCATCGCTCGTCGCGACCCGGCTCTCGGGGATGGTGCGGGCGCTCCCGGGAACCGTGATCCTGGTGCGGACGGTCGCGTCGATGGGAGCGGGAGCGCTGGCGCGCGTCTAGGCCACGCTCCTAGGAACGCGGCGCGGTTCCTAGATCAACCCGCGTCGCTTGAAGATGAGGAGCATGACCGCGATGCTCGCCGCCATCACGAGCATGCCGACCGCGAACGCGCCGGGTCCCGTGAGCAGGCCGACCAGGAGGCCGAAGTTCATGCCGAAGAATCCGGTCAGGAACGTGAGCGGGAGGAAGACGCTGGCGACGACGGTCAGCTGCGCCATCGTCACGTTGAGGTTGTTGGAGACGGTCGACAGGTAGACGTCCATGGCCGAGGTGACGAGGTCCCGCAGGGAGTCGACGATCTCGAACTGGCGGACCACACGGTCGTACACCGAGCGCATCGCGATCGAGAGGGATTCCGACGCGCGCATCTGCATCAGGTGCGTCAGCAGCCGCTGAAACACCTCCAGCTGTGCGCTGAGCATCGTGTGCAGATGGGCGACCTCGTGCTTCAGCCGGTACAGGCGCTGCAGCGCGGCGGGCGCCGGCTTCGCGATGATCTCGTCCGACAGCGCGTCGATGGCGTGGTCGAGCCCGTCGAGCGGGGCGAACAGCGTGTCGACGAACGCGTCCACGACGAGATAGCTGACGAGGTCGCCCGGCGCGTCTTCGCCCGGCGTCACCAGTCGCTCCCGCACGGTGTCGAGCATGGCCTCCGGGCGGTCGTGGATCGTGATCAGCGTCTGCTTCCCGAGGAAGATGCGCAGGGGCACCTGGTGGACCTGGCCACCGCGCCAGGTCGCGGTGAAGAGCGCCAGGTAGGCGTAGCCCTGGAAGGCGGTCAGCGAGGGTCGCGCCGGCGCCCGACCGGCGGCGGCGAGCGCGATCGGGTGAACGCCGAACTCGTCCTTCAGAAGCGCCAGGTCGGCCGGCTCCGGACGCTCCAGGTCGAGCCAGAGCGGGCCGTGCGCGTCCCTCTGTGCGACCCGCTCCGAGACCGCTGCGTCCGAGGGATCGCGGATCGCCTCCTGCCCGGCGACGAGCCAGCGCATCAGTGGAGCGCCCAGCCGAGAAAGCTCAGCACGTCCACCTGCTCCTCGATCACCATCGAGGTCGGCTTGCCCTGCCCGTGCCCGGCGCGAGACTCCAGGCGGAGCAGCACCGTGCCGTCCGGGTTCGCCGCCTGCAGCCGAGCGGTCATCTTGCGCGCGTGCATGGGGTCCACCCGCGTGTCCTCGACGCCGGCCGTGAGCAGGATCGGCGGGTAGCGCACGCCGTCCTCCACCCGGTGATAGGGGCTGTACGCGGAGAGCCAGCGGAACGCCTCCGGATCGCCGGCGCTGCCGTACTCGGCGGCCCAGAGCCGGGCGACCTTGAACCGTTCGTAGCGCAGCATGTCGAGGAGCGCGACCTGGCAGACGACGGCGCCGAACAGATTCGGACGCTGGGTGAGCGCGGCCGCGACGAGGAGGCCGCCGTTGCTGCCGCCCATGATGGCGAGCTGCTCCGGCGTCGTCACGCCCTGCTCCACCAGCCAGCTCGCCGCGGCGATGAAGTCGTCGAACACGTGCTGCTTCTGGCCGAGCCGGCCCGCCTGATGCCACGCCTCGCCGAACTCTCCGCCGCCGCGCAGGTTGGGCAGCGCGACGAGGCCGCCCGCCTCCAGGAACGGCAGCAGCGTCGGCGTCCAGGCGGGCGTCCGGCTGACGTTGAAGCCGCCGTAGCCGGTGAGGAGCGTCGGGCCGGGGCCGCTCTCGCGGCCGAACAGGAACATCGGAACCCGGGTGCCGTCCGCGGAGCTGAACCACAACTGGCGCGTCGGCCAGCGGCGCCCCTGGAGGCCGGGCGGTGCCGGGAGTTCGGCGACCAGGTCGCCCTCGAGCCCGAGCGTCCGGGGCGGGCTCGTGAACGACTCCACGGTGACGTACGCCTCGTCGAGATCGGGGTCGCCGCCGATCGACGTCGCGGTCGCGAGCCCGGGCAGCGGGAGCTCGCGTTCGGGTGTGCCGTCAGGCAGGCAGACGGTGACGCGGGAGGCCGCCTGGTGGAGATGGTGCACGAGCAGCCGCGTGCGCGTCGAGGTGGCGCCGAGCAGGACCGAGTCGGATTCGGCGACGACGTCTTGCCAGCGCGCGGGCGCCGGATCGGCGGGGTCGATCTCGACGAGCCGGAAGTTCGGTGCCCCCCGGTTGGTCAGACCGAGCAGGCGGTCGGCGGCGAACCAGACCTCCAGAATCGCCGGCTCGCCCTCGAAGATCGGCTCAAAGCCGCCCTCGCCGGACCGCAGGAAAACGGCGGTTCGGTCCCAGCCCTGGGAGACCGTGATCGCCGTCCAGGCGCCACTCTCGGCGATCGAGAGCAGGGCCGGGTAGTCGGTGGCGGCGCGGCCCTCCCCGAACAGCTCCTGGTCGTCCCCGACGGGAGCGCCGATGACATGGCGCCACACGTGCCGGTGGTAGAACGCCTCCTCCGGCGGCACCATTGCCGGGTCCGGGTAGCGCGTGTACAGGAGGGCGCCGCCGTCGGGCTCGAACACGACCGAGGCCAGCCGGCAGTGCGCGATCGCATCCGGCAGGAGCGAGGCGTCGGCGACGCGCAGCAGCCGCAGCGTCGAATCCTCGGTCCCGTCCTGCGAGACCCCGAGGCAGAGCAGCTCGCCATCGCGCGACACGCGCCACCAGTCGAGCGAACTCGTGCCCTCGGCGCTGCCGGCGGTGGGGTCGAACAGGAGCCGCGTGCCCTCGGCCTCGGCGCAGTAGAGCGCCGGCTGGTCGTGACCGGGGTCGCGGCGCAGGAAGAAGCGGCGGCCAGGGCGAGGCAGGCTGCCGCCGAGCGAGCCCTGTCCGAGCGCGTCCTCCAGCCGCCGGCGGATCGCGTCGCGGTTCGGCAGCGCGGCCAGGAACGTGCGGGCGGCGGTGTCCTGCGCCGCCGCCCAGGCCTGCACGGCCGCGTCGTCGCCGCTCTCCAACCAGCGGTAGGGATCGGCGAGGGGGACACCGTGCAGCGTCTCGACGAGATCCTCGGCAGGCGTCTGGGGAACCTTCACCCGATCCAGTCTAAGGTTCGGACCAGGAGCGGACGAAGGCCGAAAACGCGGCAGGGCGGCGCCGATTTGGCTACGATCGCTCCATGCGGCGGGGCGGGCGCGGACAGAGCATGGTCGAGTTCTCGTTCGTCGTGATCCCGTTCCTGCTGCTGCTGCTCGGCGCCGTGACGGCGGGGCTGCACGCGGTCGAGCGCGAGGTCGCCGAGTCGGCGGCGGCGAACGGGGTCGAGGTCGCGGCGACGACGACGCAGCCGAACGACCCCACGCAGCCGCAGCTCGCGGCCGCGACCGCGCCCACGCTCCAGCTCCTGCGCCCGGCGATGCTCGGCACGGAGGTCCGCGTCCTGCCGGCCGGTCGCACGTGCGACGCGGTGGGCGCGATCCCGGTGGGGACGGTCGAGGTCTGCCTGTGGCTGGACGGGTCGGTCCGCGACGCCCAGGGCCGGCCGGCGCTCGTCGCGGAGACGATTCGCGGCACTCCGGCGACGTTGATCCCCTGGGTCGGCGCGTTGCTGCCGGACACACTCGACCTCACACTCGAGGCGCGAGCCGTGACGTACCAGCCATGAGCCGGCGGCGCCGGCAGCAGGGGCAGGCGCTGATCGAGGCGGCGCTGACGATCCCCCTGCTCGTCACGCTCCTGCTCGGCTTCTACGAGGTCGCGCTGGTCGTCCAGAGCGACGTCGATCTGGGGACCGCGGTCGCGCTCGCGACGTCGAGCGCGGCGACGGCAC
>JBAPVZ010000699.1:0-7918 GCA_049283435.1 Candidatus Dormiibacterota bacterium | reverse complement strand
CGATGATCCGCTTGTGGGTTCGCATCTCGAACTGCTCACGGGAATCCTTGTCGATGAACGGCGCACGGATCACCGTCATCTTGTTGATCTCCGTCGGGAGAGGAATCGGGCCCGCCGTGCGCGCATTCGCCCGCTTGGCGGTGTCCACGATCTTGTCGGCCGCCTGGTCGAGCACTTTGTGGTCATAGGCTTTGAGCCTGATCCTGATCTTCTGCGCCACTGTTCGGGCCATTGCTCCTTTCCGCTCTTCCCTCTCATGTGCAACGGCCCGAGCGACGCGCGCCAGGCCGGCAAACGGGGCCGGCGCCAGCGACGCCGTCCCCGCCGTTCATCTACGGCAACCCTGCTGAGGAGCGAGGCCACCCCGCTCCCGGTTGGTGGACCCTACGCGTCCACCGTGGTGACAACGCCGGCACCGACCGTGCGGCCACCCTCACGAATCGTGAACCGCATGCCCTCTTCGACGCTCACCGGCGTGATGAGCTCGACGCCCATCTCGACGTTGTCGCCAGGCATGCACATCTCGACGCCCTCGGGCAGCGTGATCGTGCCCGTGACGTCCGTCGTCCGCACGTAGAACTGCGGGCGGTAGTTCGCGAAGAACGGCGTGTGCCGGCCGCCCTCCTCCTTGGTCAGGACGTACACGTTGGCGTGGAACTTCGTGTGCGGCGTCACCGAGCTCGGCTTGGCGAGCACCATGCCGCGCTCCACGTCCTCGCGCTTGATGCCGCGGAGCAGCACACCGACGTTGTCGCCGGCCTGCGAGGAGTCCATCTGCTTGTGGAACATCTCGAGACCGGTCGCCACCGTGTTGCGGGTGTCGCGAATGCCGACGATCGAGACCGGCTCGTTGATCTTGACCGTGCCGCGCTCGACGCGACCGGTGACGACGGTGCCCCGACCCTCGATCGTGAACACGTCCTCGATCGGCATCAGGAACGGCTTGTCGATCTCCCGCTCTGGCTCCGGCACGTAGGTGTCGACCGCCTCCAGCAGCTGGCTCACCTGCTCGACCGCCTGGGCGTCGCCCTCCAGGGCCTTCAGCGCCGAGACGCGCACGATCGGCACGTCGTCCCCGTCGAACTCGTACTTGTTGAGCAGCTCACGCAGCTCCAGCTCGACGAGCTCGAGCAGCTCCTCGTCCTCGACCATGTCGACCTTGTTGAGGGCGACGACGATGTAGGGGACGTTGACCTGGCGGGCGAGCAGCACGTGCTCGCGCGTCTGCGGCATCGCACCGTCGTTCGCGGCGACGACGAGGATCGCCCCGTCCATCTGCGCGGCGCCGGTGATCATGTTCTTGATGTAGTCGGCGTGGCCCGGGCAGTCGACGTGCGCGTAGTGACGCTTCTCGGTCTCGTACTCGACGTGCGCGATCGAGATCGTGATGCCGCGCTGCCGCTCCTCGGGAGCCTTGTCGATCTGCTCGAACGCCTGGAAGTCGGCCAGGCCCTTGCCGGCCTGCACCTTCGTGATCGCTGCCGTCAGCGTGGTCTTGCCATGGTCGATGTGACCGATGGTCCCCACGTTCATGTGCGGCTTGGTGCGCTCGAACTTCTTCTTCGCCACGTGATCCTCCTCAGCTCGCTGACGCCGCCCCACTCAGGGGGCAATCGATGTGCCGGCCGTCCGCCGCCCGCAAGCGCGGCGCGGCGCCGGTGTTGATCTCTCTCATGACCGCTGGGCCACCGTCTCGGCCAGGCTCCCGGGCAGCTCCTCGTAGTGGTGGAACTCCATCGAGTAGGTCGCCCGGCCCGAGGTCGCGGAACGCAGGTCGGTCGAGTACCCGAACATCTCGGAGAGCGGGACGTAGGCCTTGACGGTCTGCGAGGTGCCCCTCCCCTCCATGCCGAGGATGTGCCCCCGACGGGCACTGAGGTCGCCCATCACGTCGCCGAGATACTCCTCGGGCATGAAGACGTCGACCTTCATGATCGGCTCCATAAGGTACGGGTCGCCGCGACGCAGCCCGTCCTTGATTCCCATCGACCCGGCGATCTGGAACGCCTGCTCCGAGGAGTCGACGTTGTGATACGAGCCGTCGACCAGGTCGACCGTCACGTCGAGGACCGGGAAGCCGGCGACGACGCCCGTGTTCAAGGCATCGCGGATGCCCTTCTCGACGGCCGGGATGTATTCGCGCGGGATGGTTCCCTGCCTGATCTTGTCGTTGAAGACGAAACCCTGGCCGCGCTCCCCCGGCGACACCTCGAGCTCGCAGTGGCCGTACTGGCCGCGACCGCCGGTCTGCCGCACGAATCGCCCGGTGCCGTGCGCCTGGTGATGGATCGCCTCGCGGTAGGAGACCTGTGGCTTGCCGATGTTCGCGTCGACCTTGAACTCGCGTGTCAGGCGGTCGGTGATGATCTCCAGGTGGAGCTCACCCATGCCGCCGATGATGTTCTGCCCGGTCTCCTCGTCGGTGTGGACGCGGAACGTCGGGTCCTCCTCGCTGAGACGCTGCAGGGCGACGCCGAGCTTGTCCTGATAGGCCTTCTTCTTCGGCTCGATCGCGACGTGGATGACGGGCTCCGGGAACGTGATCGACTCGAGGAGGATCGGATGCTGCTCGTCGGTGAGCGTGTCGCCGGTGCTCGTGCTCTTGAGGCCGATCGCAGCCGCGATGTCACCCGTCTGGACCTCCTCCAGCTCCTCGCGCCGCATCGCATGCAGGCGCAGCATCCGGCCGATGCGCTCGCGGCGGCCGGTGCTCGCGTTGAGCACCGTCGAGCCGGCGTGCAGGCGACCGGAATAGACCCGGAAGAACGCGAGCTTGCCGATTCCCTGGGGGTCGATCTGGATCTTGAACGCGAGCGCGCTGAACGGCTGCTCGTCGCTGGAGTCGCGGGTCGCGAGGCTCTGGTCGGTGGGGTCGACGCCCTCGACCGGCGGCTTGTCCAGCGGGCTCGGCAGGTAGTCGACGACCGCGTCGAGCAGCGGCTGCACACCGCGGTTGCGGAGCGCGGCGCCGCAGAGGACCGGCACGAGCTCACCGGCGACGGTGCCCTTGCGGAGCGCCGCGACGAGCTCCTCGCCGGAGATGTCCTCTTCGTCGAGGTACTTCGCCATCAGCTCGTCGTCGAAGTCGGCCGCCGCCTCGACGAGCTCGCGGCGGTACTTCAGGACCTGCGCCTCGAGGCCGCCCGGGATCTCTCCGCTCTCGACGTTCTTGCCGAGGTCGTCGGTGTAGAGGATCGTGCGCTGGTTGATCAGGTCGACGATCCCCTCGAACTCGTCCTCGGCGCCGATCGGCAGCTGCACGGGCACCGCCCGAGCGCCGAGGCGCGTGAGGATCGATTCGACGGACGCGTAGAAGTCGGCGCCCAGCCGGTCCATCTTGTTGATGAACGCGACGCGAGGCACGCTGTAGCGGTCGGCCTGGCGCCACACCGTCTCCGACTGCGGCTCGACGCCGGCGACCGCATCGAACACGGCGACGGCGCCGTCCAGGACTCGCAGACTGCGCTCCACCTCGATCGTGAAGTCCACGTGCCCGGGCGTGTCTATGATGTTGATCTCGTGGTCGCGCCACGTACAGGTGGTCGCCGCGGACGTGATCGTGATGCCACGCTCGCGCTCCTGGATCATCCAGTCCATCGTCGCGGCGCCCTCGTGGACCTCGCCCATCTTGTGCAGGCGTCCCGCGTAGAACAGAATGCGCTCCGTCGTCGTCGTCTTCCCGGCGTCGATGTGCGCCATGATCCCGATGTTCCGGAGGCGCTCGAGTCGGGTCGATTGCTTCACAGCCACTGCGGTGCTGATCCTCGCTTTCCTCTCTTAATACCGGAAATGGCTGAAAGCCCGGTTGGACTCCGCCATCCGATGGGTCTCTTCCTTGCGACGCACCGCCCCGCCGGTGTTGTTCGCCGCGTCCGCCAGCTCATGCGCGAGCCGGTCGGCCATGCTGCGTCCGCCGCGCTGCCGGGCGAACCGCACCAGCCAGCGCCGCGCCAGCGCGAGCCGGCGCTCCGGCCGCACCTCCATCGGCACCTGGTAGGTCGCACCGCCGACGCGCCGGGGCTTCACCTCGAGCTGCGGGGTCGCGTTGCGGAGCGCCAGGTCGAAGACCTCCAGCGGCTCGCGCCGCGAGAGCCGCGCAGCCTGGCGCAGCGCGTCGTAGGTCACCTTCTGGGCGGTCGTGCGCTTGCCGTCGCGCATGACGATGTTCACGAACTTGGAGACCGACTCCGAGTTGAACTGGGGGTCGGGAGCGACATGGCGACGCGCCGGCCGATTGCGACGGGGCATGCTACTTCTTCTCCCGCTTCGCGCCGTACTTCGATCGGCCCTGCTTGCGATTGCGGGCGCCCGCCGTATCCAGCGTGCCGCGAATGACGTGATACCGCACGCCGGGCATGTCCTTGACGCGGCCGCCACGGATGAGCACGTTCGAGTGCTCCTGCAGGTTGTGGCCGATGCCGGGGATGTAGGCCGTGACCTCGATGCCGGTCGTCAGCCGCACGCGAGCAACCTTGCGGAGCGCGGAGTTCGGCTTCTTCGGAGTCGCGGTGTAGACGCGCACGCAGACCCCCCGGCGCTGCGGCGAGCTGCGCAGTGCGGGCGACTTCTGCTTCTTGATCGCCGGCCGGCGACCTTTCCGAACCAGCTGCTGGATAGTCGGCAAAGGTTTCTCCGCTTACATTTGTGGTCACGAACGAATCCCACGGCAAAACGATCGCGTGGGCGACAATCGACGAGTATAACGCAACCGAACCGCACTCGTCCGGACACGCGACGAGCTCACGCCCGCCACGTCGCCTGCCGGCAGCCGGTTGCTTCAGACCCAGCGCCGGACGCGGGCGCGATAGTCGGCGTACGGACTGCCGAAACGGCTCCCGAGGTACCTCTCCTCTCGCTGAATGACGCCGCGGTCGACGACGAGCAGCACGCCGGGCAGGAGGAGCAGCGGCCAGCGGCCACCCGTCAGCAGGCTCAGGCCGCTGTAGATCAGGCCCATCCCCAGGTAGCCCGGATTGCGGGTGAACTTGAACGGCCCCTTCTCGACCAGGTTCGTCGGCGCCTGGCGCGGGTCGACCGGAGTGCCGGACGCCCGCATGGTCGTGAAGAACCAGACGACGAGCGCGATGCCCCCGGCGAGGAGCGGCGCGCCCAGCGGTCGCAGCTCCCGAGGCAGGCGGGGCGGCGGCAGCAATCGGTCCAGGGCGAGCCCGACCAGGAGCGGCCCGAGGAAGAGCAGCGGCGGCGGGGCGACCACATCCGGTCCGTGCTTGGCGGTCGATGGATGCGTGCTCATCGCTTCAATTCTGCGCGCTCCGGGCTCGCTCCTCGTCGCTTTTCCGGCACCGATTGACGATTCCAAACAGATGTTCTAGGATCACCTCGTGACCAGCGGCGATGCGGAAGCCCGCGCGAGCGATCGCGCCACCCCCACCGGAATTCAGATCGTCTTCGACTGCCATGACCCGGATGCGCTCGCGTCGTTCTGGGCCGCGGCGCTCGGCTACGAGAAGCAGTGGTCCTGGGACGAGGGGACCGTGCGCGAGATGCGTGCTCAGGGCGTGCGCGAGGATCAGGTGAACCAGCGCTCTGCCGCGGTCGATCCCGCGGGCGCGCGGCCCAGGCTCTTCTTCCAGCGGGTCCCCGAGCCGAAGACGATCAAGAACCGGGTTCATCTCGACCTGCACGTCGGGCGGGAGGTCGCCGAGGACGAGGTCGCGCGCCTGGAGACCCTCGGAGCCCGCCGCCTCCGCGTGCAGGACGAGGCGTTCGGTCCGTTCCAGGACTTCGCGATCGTGATGCAGGACCCGGAGGGAAACGAATTCTGCGTCAGCTGACGGGGCGCTGCGCCGCCGGCACCTGAATCGGACCCCGCAGGATGAACAGGTAGGAGGCGGCGCCGAGCCAGGCCGCCCCCGCGGCGAGGACGAAGGCGCCGGTGAAGCTCCCCGAGCTCTGCAGGACGAGCCCGGTCAGCAGGGGCGCGAGCGCACCGCCGAGGTAGCCGCCGAAGTTCTGAATCGCGCCCAGCGACGCGACGTTCGGACCGGGCGCCACGTCCGCCGCCAGCGTCCAGATGACGCCCGACGGGGCCGCGGCCAGGAAGAGGGTGAGCGCGATCAGCGCGACCGACAGCCACACCTGTGGAACGAGGACGGCCGGGATCACGGCGAACGGGATCAGCACCGCGAAGGCGACGATCGACGCCTTCCGCGCCGGGATCGGCCGCAGACCTGCCTTGATCAACCGGTCGGACAGGATCCCGCCGACGACGACGCCGACGCTCGCCGCGAGGAAGGGGATCGCGGCGACGAAGCCCGAGTGGAGGATCGAGAGCCCGCGCGTCCTCTCCAGGTAGGTCGGGAGCCAGGTCACGAAGACCCAGGAGACGTAGATGAGGCCGAAGTCGCCGAGGATCATGCCCCAGGTGCTGCGCTGGAGGAGCAGCCGGCCCCAGGCAACGCCGGGTCCCGTGGCTTCGTCGTCCGCTCCGCCGCCCTCCTGCCCGTTGTCGCGAGAGACCTCCGCCGTCCGGCTGCGGTAGACGGCGACCCAAAGCCCGGCGATGACGAGGCCGGCCGCGCCCACGATGACGAACATGCTCTGCCAGCCGAAGGCGAGCATGAGCACGGTGAGGATCGGCGGTCCCAGCACCGAGGCGAGCTGGGATCCGGTGTTGAAGACGGAGGTCGCGGTGCCCCGCTGCGCCGGGACGAACCAGATGCGCGCCATCTTGAGGCCGGACGCGAAGAACGGGGACTCGGCGAGACCGAGCAGACCTCGCATGCCGAGGAAGAGTCCATAGGTGGGCACGAACGGCGTGGCCATGCTGATCAACGACCAGAGCGAGACGGCGCCCGCGAGCATGCGGCGGGGGCCGAACCGGTCGACGAGCCAGCCGGCCGGCAGGTTGAAGACCGCGTAGCTCCAGGCGAAGGCGGAGAGCAGCAGCCCCTGCTCGAACGGGTCGAGGCCGAAACGCCGGTTGACGAACGGAGCCGCGATCGACAGGTTGGAGCGGTCGAAGTAGTTGATGATCGCGCCCGCGAGCACGATCGAGACGAGCACCCACCGGCGCGCGCCCCCGCGCCCTGCAGCCCGTGACCCCGTCAGCGTGATGCCCGACATGCCCCGCCCCCCAACCGGCGAGCCTCGCCCGCCTCGAGAATTTTCGCGATGCTAACAGGGCTGGGCCACCCCGGGCCGGCGCCGGGGCGCGCGAGCTAGCGCCAGTCGGGCACCTCCGGCGGATCATCGAGGCTCGGGGTGCCGCTCCGCGCCTCCTCGAAGCTCTGTATAGCCCTGACCCAAAGGCCGACGGTGGCCTTGCTGCGTGCCAGCGAGCGGGACGACGCCAGCACGGGTCCGCTGTGATGGTCTCCCCCGGCCAGCAACCTCTGATGCAGCGGCAGGAAGTGCCGGACATTGCCGGTGACCAGCGCGCGACCATCACGATCGGCCTCCAGCAGCACCTGCCGATCTTCGAGCCCCTGTAATTCGCTGCACTCCTGGACGGCGATCACGTCGACGGCGCGGTCTCGTAGCTGGATCGCGACGCTCGCGTCCAGCATCTCGTCGAGCCAGACGTAAAGCCGGCGGCCCACGATGCCCGCTTCGCGGCCGCCTGTGCTCGTCGGTCGGAACGCGATGCCAGGATGACGAAGCATGCGCAACCCCTCGTCGAGCAGGTCCCTGGCGAGCTTGCGCCCGGTCGTGCGCTGCTCGCGGGCCGCGGCGCCGAGCTCCCGCGCGATCCTCCCCGGTATGCGCCCGGTATGCACAGGGTCAAGTAGTCGTCGAGCTGCTCGCGAGCGTCCCTGAGTCTCACGGTAACTCGTCGGGATACACGGCGCACCCAGGCCACGAACGAGAAAGGGGGCCGCCCAGCTGGGCGGCCCCCTTCACAGTTGTTCGCGGTCGGCTTACACGCTCAGCGTATCGAGGTCGAGCGGCTCCTCTT
>JBAPVZ010000698.1:0-1594 GCA_049283435.1 Candidatus Dormiibacterota bacterium | reverse complement strand
CGAGGCGGGGCGCGTCCGCACGTCGCTCGGCGACTTCGAGGCGACGATCCTGATCGACGCGTCGGGCTGGCACAGCGTCCTCGCCGCCCGGCCGGCGGGTCGGGGCGCGAGCGCCGGGCCGCGCACCGTCGGGCTCGAGGTCGCGCTGCCTCGCCGGGGGAACGGTCTGCATTTCTGGCTCGGCGACGAGCTCGCCCGGGACGGCTACCTGTGGGACTTTCCCGCCGAGGGCACGAGCCGGATCGGGTTGCTCCGCTACCGGTCGGGCGGTGGGCTGAAGGCGCGCCTGGAGCGATTCGTCGACGAGCCGGTCACCCCCGACCGCACCCAGGGCGGCGTCCTGCCGGCGAGGCTGCGCGAGCCGGTCGCGGACGGCGTCTTCCTGACCGGTGACGCGGCCGGGCTCTGCTTACCGCTGACCGGCGAAGGCATCCGCCCAGCACTCGTCTTCGGCCAGCTCGCGGGCCGGCTCGGGGCGCGGGTGCTCGACGGCGATCTCCCGCTGCCGGACGCGCTCGCCACCTACCGCCGGCGGGCGACGAACCGCCGGCTCGCCGTGACCTATCGAGTCCTCGCTACCGTCGAGCGATCGCTGCACCGCCTGCCCGGCCCACTGCTGGACGCCACCTCGTGGTATTTCGGCGGCAGCCCGTTCGCGGCGCGCTGCCAGACCGCCTACTGGCGGGTCGCGCCCGCCGAGTGGCTGCGCCCCGGCCCCGCGGTCGCCACGAGGAGCCTCACGGCGGGATGAGCACCCCTGCCGGTGGTCTTCTGCCTCGCCGTGACGTGGCTCCAGCGCGCCGGCATGCTCCACATTCCGCAGGCGCCTGAACAGCCTCCTCGGTAGCGCCTCACGCGCACCGGCGCATCCGAGCACGTACACTCGTACATACGTATGACCCAGGGGCTCGATAACCCGCCTGGCAGCGCACGCGAGGCGCCGGCTCCCCATCCCACCGCCCGCGAGCAGATCGTCCAGGCGGCGGCCGAATCGCTGCTCGAAAACGGCTACGCCGACACGAGCGTGCGCTCCATCGCGCACCGGGCCGGCGTCGCGGTCGGCAACCTGCAGTACTACTTCCCGACCAAGTCGGTGCTGCTCGTCGAGGCATGGCGCTACCTGACCACCCGCTCGCTGGAGGAGCTGCGCGAGACGCTGAACCAGCTCGCCGACCCCCTGCAGGTCCTCGAGGTCGGGGTCGCCTCGATCTGGGATTCGCTGCGGCGGCTCGGCGACGTCCAGCTGGCGGCGTTCGATCTGATGCTCCAGGCGCCGCGTCGCGAGGGACTGCGCGAATACGTGCCGGAGCTGTTCGACCGCTACCGCGACGTGATCGAGGAGCAGCTCGATCGCATGGAGCGGGACGGTCGCATCCGGCTCACCGTCGAGCGATCGGTGCTGGTGCCACTCGTTCTCAACACGGTGCTCGGATTCGGGCTCTACTACGTCGTGAAGCGCGACGACGAGTCGTGCGTCAACGCGTTGTCCGCCTTCCGGCAGCTCGCCGCGACGCTCGTCGAGCCGACAGGCGTCACGTCATGACGATCGAAGGTCTGCAGGAGCCGATGACGGCGCAGGTACGCTACCTGGAGT
>JBAPVZ010000697.1:0-1766 GCA_049283435.1 Candidatus Dormiibacterota bacterium | reverse complement strand
AGGTAGATCGGGACCGGCACCTCGGCGGGTTGCTCGAGCCGCAGGCCGGCGACGCGCTCGCCGCCGAGGAGCGCCGCGATCTGCGTCGCCCGCTCCCGCAGCAGCCGCAGCGGCTGCTCGGGGAACGGCACGCCGTGCCACTGCTCGACGACGACCTGGGTCGATGCCCAGAGGCCGAGCACGAACCTCCCCGGGGCCAGGTTCGCGAGCGTCGCGGCGTGCATCGCGGTCACGCCCGGCGGGCGGAGGAAGGCGGCCACGATCGCGGATCCGAGACGCAGGCGCTCGGTCACGGTGGCGACGGCGACGAGCGGCGAGAACGCATCGTGACCTCGCGATTCGCTGCTCCAGGCGTCGGTCCAGCCCAGCGACTCGGCCCGCCGCGCGATCGCGGGCAGTCCCGCCATGCCCTCGACGGGGACGCTCAACCCGAGCCGCACCGCCGGCTCGTCAGTTGATCCGTCGGGCACCGGCCCCCCACTCCTGCTCGCGCAGCACGAACTTCTGGATCTTGCCCGTCGCCGTTTTCGGCAGCTCCCCGAACGCGACCGTGGCCGGGCACTTGAAGTGCGCGAGGCGAGCCCGGCAGTGGTCGATGATCTCCCGCTCGGTTGCCGTGCGCTCCGACTTCAGCGTGACGAACGCCTTCGGCACCTCGCCCCAGCGCTCGTCAGGGACCGCGACGACCGCGCACTCGAGCACGGCCGGGTGGGACGCGACGGTTTGCTCGACCTCGATCGTGGAGATGTTCTCGCCGCCGGAGATGATCACGTCCTTCTTGCGGTCCCGCAGCTCGATCGACCCGTCCGGATGCCAGACGCCGACATCCCCGGTGTGGAACCAGCCGCCCGAGAATGCCTCGGCGGTCGCCTCCGCGTTCTCGTAGTAGCCCTTCATGATCACGTTGCCGCGCGCGACGACCTCGCCCATCGTCTCGCCGTCCGGCGGCACGTCGTCCATCGCCTCGTCGACGACGCGCGCCTCGCCGGCGAGCAGGTTCGGCATGCCCTGGCGGGCGGCGAGGGTCGCGCGCTCCGCCTCGGAGAGGCGCTCGCTGCCGAGCGGCATCACGTTGCCTGTGAACGGACCGTAGGTCTTGGTCAGCCCGTAGACGTGGATCAGATCGAAACCGAGTTCTGCCAGCTGCGCGATCAGCGTCGGCGACGGCGGCGCACCGGCCGTCATGACGCGCACGGGCACGCCGACCGGGGCCGCCTCCGGTGCGTTGGCGAGCATGATGAGGACGGTCGGCGCGGCCGAGAACGCATCGACCTCGTCCTTCGCGAAGAGCCGCCAGATCTGCGCCGGGTCGATGCGCGGGATGCAGACGTTGCAGGCGCCCGCCGCGACCGTGCCCCAGGTCGTCGTCCATCCGTTGCAGTGGAACATCGGCAGCGTCCACAGGTAGCGCGAGCCGGGCCGCAGGTGCAGCTCCTCCGACATCGCGATCGCGTTCAGGTAGGCGCCCCGGTGGTGATACATGACCCCCTTCGGACGCCCCGTCGTGCCCGACGTGTAGTCGATCGCGAGCACGTCGTCCTCGCTGTCCAGCGCGGGCAGCTCGTCGTTCGGCGAGCCGGTGTGGAGCAGCTCCTCCAATTCGGGTCCGGTGTCGATGCGACGCACCCCCTCCGGCAGCGCCTCGAGCAGCGGCGCCAGCTCGGGGCTGTGGAAGAGGACCCGCGCGCCGCAGTGCTCCACGATCCACCCGATGTCGTTCGCGGTGAGGCGCGTATTGATCGCGACCAGGCTGGCCCCCGCCATGG
>JBAPVZ010000696.1:0-2645 GCA_049283435.1 Candidatus Dormiibacterota bacterium | reverse complement strand
GGCGAACCAAACCGATGAACGAGGCGACGGAGTTCACGGGGTGGGCGGTCGCGGTGCTGTTCTGCGTCACGGTCGTGTGGCCCTTCGTGCAGTACCGCCAGGCGACGACGGATGCCGAGTTCCTCCTGCGCATGCGCACCCACTTCTCGATCGGGTTCGCGATCGCCGCGCTGTCGCTCGTGCACGCGGCGCTCGCGGTGTCGGCGCCGATGCCCGGCGCGACGCCCTACCTGGGCGGCATCGCGATCGCGACCGTCGGCCTCTTTCTCGCCTTCGGCCAGGTCGCGCTCGGCCTGCAGCTCCGCCGGCACCCCGAACGCTACCGATCGCTGCTCCGGGTCGTGCACCTGACCACGATGGCCGTCCTGGCGGTGACGGGGATCCTGCACCTCCTGCTCGACGGACCGATGGTCCGCTGCCTGCTCCACGTCGCCGCCTGCCCGACCTGAGCCAGGCTTTTACGCTGAGGGGCGTTGATGGAGCATCGCCGGCGACTGCGCGAGACGTTCGAGACCGTCGCCGACCGCTACGCGGCGGCGCGGCCGGCCTATCCGGAGGCCCTGTTCGACGATCTCGTCGACCTGGCGCAGCTTCGCCCCGGGGCGAAGCTGCTCGAGATCGGCTGCGGACCTGGCATCGCGACTCGCCCGCTGGCCGAGCGCGGGTACGAGATCCACGCGATCGAGCTCGGCGCCGGCATGACCGCCGCGGCACGGCGCGCGCTGGCCGCGTATCCGAACGTGACCGTCGAGCAGGGTGCGTTCGAGGACTGGACGCCGCCGCCGGGGATGGCGTTCGACCTCGTCTACGCCGCGACGGCCTGGCACTGGATCGACCCCGAGATCGCGTACGAGCGCGCCGCCGCGCGGCTCCGAGGGGGCGCCGCGCTCGCCTTCTGGAGCGCGGATCACGCGCTTCCGGCCGACGCCGACCCCTTCTTCGAGGAGATCCAGCACGTCTACGACGAACTGGGTGAGCACCATCCCGGACCGCTGCCACCGCCGCCGCCGGAGGCGGCTCCGACGCAGGAGGATGCGATCGAGCGCTCGGGGTGGTTCAACCTCGTCGGAGTGCGCCGCTACGTGTGGGAACGGCGGTACACGGCGGACGAGTACGTCGCGCTGCTGGACACGTTCTCCGGCCACCGATCGATGCCGGAGGCGAGCCGTGCCCACCTCTACCGGGAGATCCGGCGCCGGCTCGCCACCCGTCCCGATCGCAGCGTCCGCCGGCACTGGCTCGCGATCTTGCACGTCGCGCGGGCCGTCTGATCGCGCGAGATCTGCTGGACGTCTCGCGGGTGCTCGAAGTCACCGCACGCGGCTCGCCACCCTCGATCGGGGGCCGGCCGCGCTGGCCGGCGAAAAGACGTGGTCCTGATCCCCGCTACCTGACCTGAGCTCCGCATTCCGCAGCCGGCGGTGACCCGGCGCCCCGGCCTGTTAGCCTCACGGGCGATGACCGTCGTTGCCACCGGCTCGATCGCGTTCGACTACATCCTGCGGTTCCAGGGCCATTTCGGCGAGCATTTCGTCGCCGACATGGCGCACACCGTCAACCTCAGCTTCCTCGTCGACCGCATGGAGAAGCGGCGCGGCGGGGTGGCGGCGAACTACGCCTACACGATGGCGCTGCTCGGTCAGCCGGCCGCGATCCTCGCAACCGCCGGCGGCGACGCCGTCGAGTACCGCGAGTGGCTGCAGAGCAAGGGCATCGACTGCAGCGGGATGCGCATCCTCCCCGAGGAGCTCTCGGCAACCGGCTTCACGACCGTCGACCTCGACGAGAACCAGCTCACCGGCTACTACGGCGGCGCCATGCTGCAGGCCGGTCAGCTCGGCCTGGCCGACACGAGCGCCGACCCCGCCGCGGTGATCGTCGGACCGAACGCCCCCGACGCGATGGCGCGCCTCGTCGCCGAATGCCGGGCGGCGAACGTGCGCTGGATCTACGACCCCGCTCACCAGCTGCCGATGCTGAGCGCCACCGCCGTCGTCGAGGCCGCTCGCGGGAGCTGGATCCTGATCGGCAACGAGTACGAGATCGAGCTCGTCCAGCAGCGCACCGGACTCTCGATGGACGGCTTGCTGGAGCTCACGGAGCATGTCGTGACGACGCTCAGCGCGAAGGGCGCACGGATCGCGACGCGATCGGGAACGATCGAGATTCCGGTCGCGCCCGCCCGCGAGATGGTCGACCCGGTCGGTGCCGGGGACGCGTTCCGGGCCGGGCTCGCGCATGGGCTGCTCGCCGGCCGCGACCTGGAGGAGGCGGGCCGGATCGCGAGTCTGTGCGGCGCCTACGTCGTCGAGCAGGTCGGCACCGTCGAGCACGCGTACACGCGGGAGGAGTTCGAGCTCCGCTACCGCCAGGCGTTCGGGGCCGCGCTCAGCTGAAAAAGATGGCGGCAGCCGCTCGACCGCGCGTGAGCGGTGGGCCGGACGCCGGGCGCGGAGCGCAGAAAGGACCACCCGCACCAACCTCGGTGGCAGTACGGGAGGTCCGGGGGTAGGGGGTATGGATCAGGAAAACTTGCGGCGCTGGTCGAGGCGGTAGAGCCAGATGCCGAGACCCATCAGCAGCACGCCCCAGACGGCCAGCCAGAGCAGTGCCCAGCCGAGGCTCTCCTTGGAGTAGTTCATGGT
>JBAPVZ010000695.1:0-14641 GCA_049283435.1 Candidatus Dormiibacterota bacterium | reverse complement strand
AGGCTGCGGAGGCCGCAGTACGGCCACGATCATCTAATGTGAGCCCTGCATGAACGTCGTCCAGGCGATCTTCAACGCGCTTCGACTGCCTGAGCTTCGCAACAAGCTGCTGTTCACGGCGGTGCTGCTCGCGGTCTACCGTCTGTTCGCGAGCGTCAGCATCCCGGGTGCGAACCAGGCGGCGCTGAACTCGCTCTTCAACGGGCAGCCGCTGCTCGGACTGCTCAACCTGTTCAGCGGCGGCGGGCTCGCGAACCTGTCGATCGTCGCGCTCGGCATCAACCCGTACATCAACGCCAGCATCATCATGCAGCTGATGACCGTGGTGTCCGAGCGCATCAAGGACATCTCCAAGGAGGGGGAGCAGGGACGGCGGCGCATCACCCGCTGGACCCGCTACCTGACGGTCGCGCTCGCGTTCGGCCAGGGCTACGGCATCACGGTCCTGTTCCAGAACACGTCACCGGCCATCCTCCCGGCGAGCATGGACTGGTTCCAGCGGCTCTCGATCATGGTCGTGATGACGGGCGGCACCGTGCTCGCGATGTGGTTCGGTGAGCTGATCAGCGAGCACGGTATCGGGAACGGCATCTCGTTGATCATCTTCGCCGGCATCCTGGCCCGAGCGCCGACCACCGTCCAGAGCCTGATCCAGGGGCACACCGCCGGCGGCCTCGCCGGCTACCTGCCGCTGATCGCGCTCGCGGTCCTCGCGATCATCGCCGTCGCGCTCGTGATCGAGGTGCAACAGGCGGTGCGCAAGATACCCATCCAATCAGCGCAACGACTGAGCGGCGGCCGCACCGTGCAGGGCCGCCAGTCGAGCCTGCCCCTGAAGGTGAATACGGCCGGCGTCATCCCGATCATCTTCGCGATCTCCGTGCTGACGTTCCCGACCATCGTCGCCAGCTATCTGCAGGGCGCCAACCACAACACCTGGTACTACCAGGCGGCGACCTGGGTCACCAACAACTTCGTGCCGAGCGGCCCCAACGTGCCGGCCGTCGTCGGCTACAACGCGGTCTACTTCCTGCTCATCTTCGGGTTCACGTACTTCTACACGGCCGTCACCTACGACGTGAACGACGTCGCCGACAACCTGCGGCGCCTCTCCAGCTTCATCCCGGGGATCCGCCCTGGCCGGCCGACCGCGGAGTACCTGGGCCGGGTGCTCAACCGGATCACGTTCGTCGGTGGCGTCTTCCTCGGCACCATCACCGTGTTCCTGCCGATCGTCGCGGCCCGGGTGACGAACATTCCGCAGACGACGATGTCGCTCGGCGGCACGGCGATCCTGATCGTCGTCGGCGTCGCGCTGGACACGATGCGGCAGCTGGAGACGCAGCTCGTGATGCGCCAGTACCGCGGCTTCATTCGATGACCGAGGCGGCGACCCACAACATCCTCCTCTATGGCGCGCCCGGCAGCGGTAAGGGCACGCAGGCGGGGATCCTGCGCGAGCGCTACCGCATTCCCCAGATCGCAACCGGCGACATGCTGCGGGCGGAGACGCAGAGTGGGTCCGAGCTGGGGCGGCGTGCGAAGACGATCATGGATGCGGGCAACCTGCTGCCGGACGACGTCATGATCGAGATCGTGCGGGTGCGGCTCCGGCAGCCGGACGCGGCGGCGGGCTTCATCCTGGACGGTTTTCCGCGCACGATGCCGCAGGCGGAGGGGCTGGACCGGGTGCTCGAGGAGTCGGGGCGAGCGATCGACCGCATCGTCTACCTGCGCGTCCGTGAGGAGGAGCTGGTCACCCGGCTCGCCGATCGCTGGCTGTGCCCGACCTGCGGCCGCACCTACTCCCTGCGTCGCAATCCGCCGGGGCCGGAAAATCGCTGCCCGGACGACGGGACGCCGCTGATCCAGCGCGACGACGACCGGCCGGAGGCGGTCCGGCGGCGGATCCAGATTTACCTTCGCGACACGGTGCCGGTGCTCGAGCACTACCGGCCGCTCGGTATCGTGAGCGAGGTCGACGGCGAAGGCCCGGTCGAAGGGGTCGCGGCGCGGGTGCTGGCGGTCCTGGAGCAGGGGGCGGCGAACCGGTGATCAATCTGAAGACGCCGCACGAGCTCATGCTGATGCGCCGGGCGGGGAACCGACTCGCGCGCGTCGTCGAGGAGCTGAAGGCCGCCTGCCAACCCGGCGTCACGACCGAGGATCTGGACCAGCTCGCGAACCGGCGGATCCGCGCGCGCGGCGGTCGCCCCGGGTTCCTCGGCTACCAGGGGTATCAGAAGTCGATCTGCACGTCGATCAACGAGGTCGCGGTGCACGGCATCCCCGGTCCCCGGCGCATCGCGGCAGGCGACATCGTGAGTCTCGACCTGGGCCTCGTCATCGACGGATTCTGGGCCGACATGGGGTGCACGGTCGTCGTCGGCGAGGTCCCCGCGGAGACGCGGCGGCTGGTCCAGGTCACCGACGAGTGCCAGGATCTGGCGATCGAGGCGGCGCAGCCGGGCGGCCGCCTCGGCGACATCTCGTCCGCCGTGCAGCGGCATGCCGAGGAGGCCGGGTTCTCGGTCATCCGGCAGTTCGTCGGCCACGGGATCGGCCGCAACATGCACGAGGACCCGCAGGTGCCGAACTTCGGCGTCCCCGGATCGGGTCCCGAGCTGAAGCCGGGCATGGTGCTCGCGATCGAGCCGATGATCAACCAGGGCGACCCCGACGTCGTCATCCACGACGACGGCTGGACGGTCTCGACGGCGGACGGCAAGCTGTCGTCCTACCGGGAGCACACGGTCGCGATCACGGCCGGCGGCCCGCGCGTGATGACGATCCCGGACCCGGAAGAAGGGGATCCGATAGCGGACTGAGCCCACGAGCTGGCTTCGGCTTCGGCGGCGATCCGATGAGAAGCATGGCCCCGCCACGGTATGATCCTCCCATGTCGACGTTGGCCTGGCGTGTGGATGAGCTGGCGTCGAGTCGTGGCTGGAGCGCGCGTGAGCTGGCAGATGCGGCCGGCCTCGACGAGAAGACGGTTCGCAATGTCTTGAGTGGCCGCTCCACCCGTGTCGACCTCGACACGATCGCCCGCTTGGCGGACGCGCTGGAGGTCGAACCGGGCGCACTTTGGCGTACCGAGTCGGATCGCGCCGAGGTGTGGGAACGAGCTGCGGGAGTGGCAGGCCAGGCGACACCTGAAGAAGTGGCCGCCGTGGTGGCGGGCGATTGGTCCGAGATGACCGATCCTGCTCTCGAACGCGCTGCTCGCTCGGTGTGACGCGCTGCTATCTCGATACGAACTATGCGTTCTCGCAGATGCGAGACGCGGGTGGTGCGGCCAGCGAGCCGTACCGGCACTGGCGGCGGGTCGTGCTCCGCGAGCTCGGGCACGACAGTGCGGTGATCAGCGCGCGCGTCTTCGACGAGCTCGCCTACCGGTTGGTCCTGACGTGGCTCCGCGAGGATGGGGTGCGGGATCCTCTGCACACGTACCGCGCCAACGGGATCCAAGTGATGCGATCCATGCGGGAACGTCTGGGCGAAGTGTGGCATCAGATCGAGCGGTTGAGATGGGAGGTCCACGCCACCACACATGCCGTCGTCGACCGAGCGTTGCTGCTGATGGGGGACCCAGGCTTGTCCCCTCGTGACGCCTTCCATGCCGCCCACGCTATCGACGCCGAATGCCCACTGATCGCCAGCAGCGACGGCGCGTTCGACCTCGTCCCCGCCCTGCACCGCATCGCCCCGCAGGAGTGAGTACCCCGAAGTTGAGGGCCGTTTGCCGGCACCCGCTCGCCATTTCGCGCGTTGTGGCGACCAACTGCCGGCATACGGCGCATCGGGGGGCCTCGCGCGCGCTTGTAGCGAAGAGGGGGGAGCTCGGCACGACTCGAACCGATTGAGGTACAATCAGCGTTCGTGCCCCCGCACCGTGAGGTCGCGCGTGGCCGCGTCGTCGAACCGCTGCCCGAAGGTATGTACCGGGTCGAGCTCGAGAACGGCCAGAGCGTCCTCGCTCATGTGGCGGACCGCCTCGGGATGCATTATGCCCGGCTCGTCGCCGGCAATCGTGTCGAGGTGGAGCTGGCCGAGCGGGATCGGTCGCGGGGCAGGATACGGAGGCGATTGTAGGGGGCGCGGCGCCCTCGCCGGTGCCGGCCGAGGGCCGGCGGTCAAGGAAAGAACGAAGAGAGATGAAGGTTCGTCCGTCCGTGAAGAAGATGTGCCCGAACTGCAAGGTCATTCGGCGCGAG
This sequence comes from Candidatus Dormiibacterota bacterium, assembly GCA_049283435.1. Taxonomy (GTDB): domain Bacteria; phylum Chloroflexota; class Dormibacteria; order Dormibacterales; family Dormibacteraceae; genus CAVTSA01. The sequence continues at coordinate 10,424 of JBAPVZ010000695.1, read as the reverse complement.
GGTGTCGTGCGCGTCCTCTGCTCGAATCCGAAGCACAAGCAGCGTCAGGGCTAGAGAGGAGCTGTCGATGGCACGACTGGCCGGGGTGGACATCCCCAACGACAAGCGCGTCGTCATCTCGCTGACGTACATCCACGGCATCGGCCGCACGACGGCCGAGCGGTTGCTGCGAATGGCGAACCTGAGCGTGGACACGCGCGTGCGCGATCTCGGCGACGAGGAGCTGGGGCGCCTGCGCCAGGTCATCGACCGCCTCTCGTCGGACAAGGACATCCTGATCGAGGGTGACCTCCGGCGCGAGGTCGCGATGAACATCAAGCGGCTGAGCGAGATCGGCTGCTATCGCGGCATCCGCCACCGCCGGGGCCTGCCCGTACACGGCCAGCGGACCCGTACCAATGCGCGACAGCGCCGCGGTCCTCGCCGCGTCGTCGCTCGGGCGCGGAAGAAGGGGAAGTAGCGCAAGTGATGACCGGAGCTGGGCACCGTGGGTAAGCAGAAGAAGAAGGTCGTCCGCACCCGACGTCGCGAACGCAAGAACGTGGCCGTCGGGCACGCGCACATCCAGAGCACGTTCAACAACACGATCATCTCGATCACCGACATCCAGGGCAACGTCATCTCCTGGGGCTCGTCGGGTGCCCAGGGATTCAAGGGCAGCCGCAAGTCGACGCCGTTCGCCGCGCAGTTGACGGCGGAGACCGCGGCCAAGCGGGCGATGGAGCACGGGATGCGGTCGATCGAGGTCTACGTGCGCGGACCCGGCGCCGGTCGCGAGGCTGCGATCCGGGCGCTGCAGGCGGCCGGCCTGGAGGTCTCCGCGATCACCGACACGACCCCGATCCCGCACAACGGGTGCCGGCCGCCGAAGCGGCGGCGGGTCTGAGCTAGCAAACCAGGGACGAAGCCGGGTGGGCGGAAACGCCGACCCGACCAGAGCAAACGGAGGAACTGTTCGAGAAATTGGCGAACTACCACGGCCCGGTGTGCCGATTCTGCAGGCGAGAGGGCGCCAAGCTCTACCTCAAGGGTGAGCGGTGCTATACGCCGAAATGCGCGATCGATCGGCGGGCGGTGCCGCCGGGCGCACACGGCCAGGCGCGCCGCCGGAAAGTGTCCGACTACGGCGTGCAGCTGCGCGCGAAGCAGAAGGCGCGCCGCACGTACGGCTTGCTCGAGAAGCAGTTCCGCATCTACTACGACGAAGCGGTCCGGCAGGGGGGCGTCACCGGCCTGAACCTGCTCCGCCACCTCGAGCTTCGGCTCGACAACGTCGTCTACCGCCTCGGCCTCGGCGCGTCGCGCCGGCAGGCTCGCCAGCTGGTGAGCCACCGTCACTTCTCCGTCAACGGCCGCACGGTGAACATTCCCTCGTTCCAGGTCAAGCCCGGAGACGAGATCAAGGTGCGCGACGGCAACGCGGCGATCGAGGTCTCTCTCGAGGCGTCCCGCGTAAGCACCACGCCTTCCTGGCTCGCCTTCAACGAGGAGGAGAAGTCGGGGAAGGTGCTCAGCCTGCCGGAGCGTCAGGAGATGGAGAACGGCGTCGAGGAACACCTCATCGTCGAGTTCTACTCCAGGTAAGCAGGAGGAGCTCTACTTGGTTACGGAAAGTCAGCTGGCAGTCGTGCCCTCGGTTCGGAAGCTCGAGGGAGACGAAAATTACGGCAAATTCGAGATCGAGCCGCTCGAGCCCGGCTTCGGCACCACGCTCGGCAACACGTTGCGCCGGGTGCTGCTGTCGTCGTTGTGGGGTGCGGCCGTCACCTCGATCCAGCTCGAGGGCGTTGCCCACGAGTTCATGTCGATCCCGCACGTCAAGGAAGACGTGACCGAGATCATCCTCAACCTGAAGCAGCTCAACGTGAAGAGCTACAGCGAGGACCCGGTCGCGCTGAGCCTCGACGTGCAGGGTCCGGCGGAGGTGCACGCCTCCGACATCCAGACGCCGAGCGAGGTCGAGATCGTGAACCCCGACCTCTACATCTGCACGCTCGCCGAGGGCGGGGCGCTGCGGATGGAGCTCACGGTGGAGCGTGGCAAGGGCTACGTCCCCGCCGATCGGAACAAGCGCGAGGGGCAGCCGATCGGGGTCATCCCGATCGACTCCATCTTCTCGCCGGTGCAGAAGGCGAACTTCCTGGTCGAGAAGACCCGCGTCGGGCAATCGACCGACTACGACCGCCTGCACCTCGAGATCTGGACCGACGGGACCATCAACGCCGAGGAGGCGGTCAGCGCCGCGGCGCAGCTCTTCACCGAGCATCTGCAGCTGTTCGCCCGCTTCGGCGAGTCGATCCAGGAGCACGAGGAGGCGGTCGGCGCGCAGCAGGCGTCGTCGGGCCGGGTCGGTGAGATCCCGGTCGAAGAGCTGGAGCTCTCGGTGCGGGCCTACAACTGCTTGAAGGCGAACGACATCACCGGCATCCGGCAGCTCCTCAGCAAGAAGGAGGACGAGCTGCTCAGCCTTCGCAACTTCGGGCGCAAGTCGCTGGACGAGATCAAAGAGAAGCTCGTCGAGAAGGGCTTCGTCCCGCCCGACCAGATGGACACGATCTTTCAGTAGTGAGACACCAGAAGAGCGGCCGCAAGTTCAGCCGGTCGACGAACGCCCGCAAGGCGTTGATGCGCAACCTGTGCACGTCGTTTCTGGAGACCGGGCGCATCACGACGACCGAGGCGCGGGCGAAGGAGCTGCGGCGCTGGGTCGAGCGCCTGATCACGATCGCGAAGGAAGATGACCTGGCCGCGCGGCGGCGGGTCGCGCAGGACGTGAGCAAGGTCGAGGTGCAGGAGCGGCTGTTCCGCAACCTGGTGCCTCGTCTGCAGGACCGTCCGGGCGGCTACACGAGGATCATCCGCAAGGGCCCCCGGCTGGGTGACGCGGCCCCGATGGTCGTGATCGAGCTGGTGGATTGACGATGACGACGAAGTTCAAGACCTGGACCCCCAAGCAGGCCGACCTCGACAGCGCCGAGTGGTTCCTCGTCGACGCGACCGGGCTGACGCTCGGCCGGCTCGCGAGCAACGTCGCGAAAGTCCTGAAGGGGAAGCACAAGCCGACCTACGCGGCACACGTCAACATGGGCGACCACGTGATCGTGATCAACGCCGACAAGGTCCACGTGACGGGCACCAAGCTCGACGCGAAGCAGTACCTGCATTACACCGGTTACCCGGGCGGCCTTCGCCACCGATCGCTGCGCCGCCAGCGAGACCTCGATCCGACGGTGCCGGTGAAGGAGGCCGTGCGCGGCATGCTGCAGCGCACGACGATCGGCGCCGAGCAGTTGAAGCGGCTGCGCGTCTTCGCGGGGCCCGAGCACGGGCACCAGGCGCAGCAGCCGAAGACCATCACCTTCAACGAGAAGGGGGACATCGACCGTGCCTGACCAGCAGATCCTGGCCCGCGCCGTGGGCCGCCGCAAGACCGCGGTCGCGCGGGTGCGCCTCCTTTCGGGCGAGGGCCGCATCGTGATCAACGAGAAGGGCCCGCTCGACTATCTCGGGCAGCGCCGCCTGGAGCAGGAGATCCTGCGCCCGCTCCGACTCTCCGACAGCCTGCGGCGCTTCGACGTCAGCGTGAAGGTCGTCGGCGGCGGGACCCACGGTCAGGCGGGCGCGATCGCGCACGGCATCGCGCGAGCCCTGTGCCAGCTCGACCCGGAGCTGCGCGGTGCGCTGAAGCCGGAGGGCCTGCTTCGTCGCGACGCGCGGATGAAGGAGCGCAAGAAGTACGGCCTGAAGCGAGCCCGCAAGGCGCCGCAGTACACCAAGCGCTAGCGAGCTGACACCTGACGGGGCTCCGCAGGCACCATCCTGCGGGGACTCGCGTCGTAGGGCCGCACTGGTGAGGATGGCCTGGTGACCGCTCGTCGACCAGGCAGGATCGCGCGACGCCGAGACGTCGCGCGATCCTGTCGTTCATGGCCTCGAGCGTGAACCTGAAGCTCGTCCTCGAGTACGACGGCCGCGGGTTCGCGGGGTGGCAGGTGCAGCCGCGCGGCGATCGCACCGTGCAGGGGACGCTGATCCAGACGTTCCAGCAGCTGCCCGGCTCGTTCGGCCCGCTCCACGGCGCGGGCCGGACGGACGCGGGCGCCCACGCGGAGGGGCAGGCGGCGAGCGTGACCTATCAGGGTCCATTGCACCCGGAACGCCTGCGGGCGGCACTCAACGCGCTGCTGCCGGACGACCTCGCGGTCCTGCTCGTCGAGGCGGCGCCGGCAGAGTTTCACGCTCGCTATTCGGCGACGGCGCGCCGCTACCGGTATCGCTATCTCGACCGGGCCGCCCGGCCGGCCCTCGATCGTGGACGGTGCTGGCACCTTCCGCGCCGCCTGGACGCGGTCGCGATGGCGGAGGGTGCGCGGCTCCTCGTCGGCCGTCACGACTGGACCACCTACTGCGCCGCGAGCGAGCCGGAGGGAGAGCGAACACGAGAGATATTCGCGGCCTCGGTCCGGCGGCGGGGCCGCTTCGTCGAGGTCGAACTGGTCGGAGAAGGGTTCCTGCGCGGGCTCGTGCGCGGCATCGCCGGAGCGCTCGCCGAGGTCGGGCAGCACCGCCGGTCACCTTCCTGGGTCGGGGAGCTGCTGGCGGCGCGGGATCGGCGGCGGGCACCGCGAACGGCGCCGGCGTGCGGCTTGACGCTCGTCGCGGTCGAGTACGGCGCCCGCTGACACGCGGCGGACCGAGCCTCGGGAGCGGATTACGGCCGTCGTATCGTGAGTGGCATGGCGGAGGAGGGAGGCGGCCTGGAACCGCTCCTGTGCGCTCGTGGCCGAGTGTGTGGCGCGACCGGTGCCGGCGCGCCCCCCGAACGCCGGCCGCAAAGACGTCAAAGGACATCAGTTGCGCCGGCGGTGCCCTAGCCGTGCTCTTCACACGATCCAGCCTGCCGACGATGCGCCGGGTCGCCCTGCTCGTCGCCGGTGCGCTCCTCCTCGCCGGCGCCGGCGTGCTGCTGATGCTCCACGGCGAGCCGTTCGGGTCGTTCGTCGTCCTCTTCGGCGTCTGCCCGATACCGCTCGCGGTCCAGCAGTCGCTCCAGGCTCGCCGGCTGCGCAGCGGTCGCCTCGGGATCTACCGAGATCGGCTCGTGCTGCTCCAGGAGAAGCGCGAGGACCACGTGCGATGGTCGGAGGTGGAGACGGCGACGCTCGGCGATCGCAGCGAGTGGGCGACGCTCTCCTGGCCGGCGATCAAGCTGACGGAGCGACTGACGATCGCCGCCGGCGGCCGCGCGATCCGCTTTCGGCCCGCCGACCTGGGCCTGGCGCCGGTGGCGTGCCGCGACCTCGTGCTCGTGCTCCGCGACGACCCCAGAGTGCGGAGCCGGTTGCCCGCCTTCGACCCGACGATCCCGATCCTGCGCCAACCCCGGCGGACCGGAGATCTGTTGCGGCCTCGCCTTTGACGCGGTGGCCGGGCGAAGCAGTGCGGTTGAGCGGCGCGTTCCGCGCATTGAACGGGTAAGGTGGCGAGAAGCGTGAGCGTGAGCGCCGATCGGTCGAGCGGTTGCGATGACCTCGACACGCCGGCGAGGGGAGCCGCCGTTCGGACGGGAGAGGGCGGTAGGTGGCCCGCGCCATGACGCAGCTCGTCGGCGATTTCATCCACCAGGCGTTCTCGATCCTGCAGGGGGTCGGGCCGATCGAGCTCGTCGACGTCGTCGTCGTCGCCTTCATCCTGTATCAGCTGCTGCGTCTGGTGCGCGGCACCCAGGCGACCCAGCTGATCGTCGGCCTGGTGCTGCTCGCCGTGCTCGGGTTGATCGCGGTGCAGCTGCACCTGATTCTGCTGACCTGGCTCGTCCAGAACGCGGCCTCCGTGATCTTCATCGCGATCGTGGTGCTGTTCCAGCCCGAGCTGCGCAAGGTGCTCGACCAGATCGGTCGGGTCGGCCGTCATCCCCTGTCGAGCTACACCCCTCTGAACCGGCAGCTGATCAACCGCGCGATCTCGGAGTCGATCCGCGCCGCCGAGCGGCTTTCGGCGCGCAAGGTCGGCGCGCTCGTCGCGTTCGAGCGCGACGTGGGGCTCGAGGACTACGCCGAAACCGGCGTGCGCTTGAACAGCGAGCTGTCGGCCGAGCTGATCCAGACGATCTTCTTTCCGAACTCGCCACTGCACGACGGCGCCGTCATCGTGCGCGGGCCGACGATCCTCGCCGCCGGCTGCCTGCTGCCGCTGCCCGAGGAGGGGACGGTGCGGGAGCGGCTGGGAACCCGGCATCGGGCGGCGATCGGCCTCTCCCTCGTCTCCGATGCGCTGCTCGTCGTCGTCTCCGAGGAGACGGGGTTGATCTCGGTCGTCGAGAACGGGACGATCACGCGCGGTCTCGACGGCGACGCACTGCGCCGCCGGCTCACCGCCGGCCTGGAGCCGGCACGTCCCTCGGGCGGCTGGCGCCCCTTCGGAAACCGGATCTTCAAGAGCAGCAGGAGCGACAATGCGCTGGCTCGTCACTAACTGGCGCCTCAAGCTGCTCGCGATCGGCCTCGCGCTCGCGCTGTTGATGACGGTCGCGTTCAGCGAGAACCCGCCCACCAGCCGCACGGTGAAGGTCGGGCTCACCTACGAGAACGTGCCGTCGCAGCTCGTCGTGCTGAACCCCCCGTCCTCGGTGCCGGTGAGCGTCGTCGGGCTCGCCAGCAACGTCCACCAGTTCAGCCAGACGCAGGTCGGCGCCAGCGTCGACCTGTCGGGGGCGCACGCGGGGTCGAATCAGCCGTTCGTTGCGCATGTGAACGCGGCTGCGGACGGCGTCAGCATCAACCAGACCCAGATCTCGATCCCGCTCGACCTGGAGAAGATGGGACAGGCGACAATGCCGATCCAGGTGCGGGTGTCGAACGTGAACTCCTCGGCCGGGCTCTCTGTCGTCACCAGCCAGACCTACGCGACGTGCGGGAGCGATACCGTCCAGTGCAAGGTCACGGTGCACGCGCCGCAGAACCTGTTGCGGGGCCTGACCGCATACCTGAACTACGACTTCCCGATCCAGTCCGCGGGTCTGGAGCGCGCACCCGGCCTGCCGATCCTCTTCGAGCGCAAGGGCAAGCAGCTCGACCTCGCGCATACCAACGTGTTCCCGAACTCGATTCAGATCGAGCCCAATGTCGCGACCGCCCGCGTGCAGACGCAGGGCGGCGTGCTGACGAAGACGGTCGGCATCACGGTGCAGACGTCGGGACAGCTCGCCTGCGGTTACCAGATCGGCAGCGTCACGATCCTGCCGGATCAGGCAGTCACGATCAGCGGGCCGACCGACGCGGTCGCCAAGGTGCAGTCGCTGCCGGTGGGGACCGTCGACGTGAGCGGCCTCTCCGCCAACCAGACGTATTCGCGGCAGGTGCAGGTCCCGTCCGGTGTGCAGCTCACCGATCCGACGAGCCAGAACGTAACGGTCGCGATCACCGTCTCCCGGGCCTTCAGCTGCACCGCCCCCACCCCATCCGGCGGCGGCGGGGGCGGCACGTCGACCCCGACCCCGACGCCGCTGCCCTCGGCCACCGTTACGCCGACCCCATAACCAACCACTCCCGTTCACACGTTCTAGTCATCGTCGAAACCAGCAGGACGGGTCCTGGCCGAAGAGGAGGTTTGCATGTGCGGGATCATCGGTTACCTCGGTGACCGTGACGCGACGCCGGTACTGCTCGACAGCCTGAAACGGCTCGAGTACCGGGGTTACGACTCGGCCGGGGTGGCGGTGCTCGACCCCTCGCGCGAAGGGACGAGCGTCACCAAGACCGAGGCCCGAGTCGATCAGCTCATCGCGAAGCTGGAGGGGCACATGCCGGCGGGGCGGCTCGGCGTCGGGCACACCCGCTGGGCGACGCACGGGCGGCCGACGCTCGTCAACGCCCACCCGCACGTCGATTGCACCAACCGGATCGCGGTCGTCCACAACGGGATCATCGAGAACTTCGCCGAGCTGCGCGCCGAGCTCCGGGCGAGCGGTCATGAATTCCGCTCCGAGACCGACAGCGAAGTGGTCCCGCATCTCGTCGAGGAGTACTACCGCGGGGATCTGATCCGCGCCGTCCGGCGGGCGCTCGCGCGGTTGGAGGGTGCGTTCGCGCTCGTCCTCTTCTCGACCGACGACCCCGAGCTGCTCATCGGCGCCCGGCGCAACGCGCCGCTCGTCGTCGGCCTCGGAGAGCACGAGCAGTTCATCGCGTCCGACATCACGGCGCTCGTGCCGTACACGCGCCGCGTGCTCGTCCTCGGGGAAGGCGAGATGGCGGCGGTGACCCCGCTGGGCGCCACCCTGACGACCTTCGACGGGTTCCCGGTCGAGCGCCGCCTCGTCCACGTCGATTGGGACGTTAGCCAGGCCGAGAAGGGTGGCTACGCGCACTTCATGTTGAAGGAGATCATGGAGGCGGCCGACGCGGTCGCCAATGCAGCCCGCGGCCGCCTGGACGCTGCCGGCACGGTGCAGCTCCCCGGTTGGGATCTGACCGATGAGCGGCTGCGCCAGGTGCGCGACGTGCGGCTGCTGGGGATGGGCACGTCGCTGCATGCGGCGATGGTCGGCGAGCACGTGCTCGAGGACTGGGCGGGCGTGAGTGCGCGGGCGGTCGACTCGTCGGAGTTCCGCTATCGCCGGCCGACGCTGGGTGAGGACGGACTCGCGGTCGTGATCACGCAGTCGGGAGAGACGGCGGACACGATCGCGGCGCTGCGCCAGGCGCGCGAGCTCGGTGCGGCGACGGTCGCGGTGACGAATGTCGTCGGGTCGACGGCGGCCCGCGATTCGGACGGCACCATCTACCTGAACGCCGGCCCCGAGATCGGCGTCTGCTCGACCAAGACGTTCCTCGCCCATCTGGTCAGCCTCTACCTGCTCGCGCTGCGCATGGGTGCGGTGCGAGGCCGCATCGGCCTCGAGCGGCGCGAGGAGATCGCACGCGAGCTGCACGAGCTGCCGGGGCTGGTCCGCGACCTGCTGACGCGGGAAGCGGAGATCGCGGTGCTGGCCAGGAAGTACGCCGCCTTCTCGAACTTCATGTACTTCGGTCGCGGGCTCGGGTACCCGGTCGCCATGGAGGGTGCGCTGAAGCTGAAGGAGATCAGCTACGTGCACGCCGAGGGAGTCACCGGCGGCGCGCTGAAACACGGCCCGATCGCACTTCTCGACGAGGGGTTCCCGGTCGTCGCCGTCTGCACCGAGAGCACGACCCGCGAGAAGATGGTCTCCAACGTGCACGAGGTAGTGGCCCGCGACGCACCGGTGCTGGCGCTGGTGACGGCCGGCGACCACTCGCTCGACGGCATCGCCGCCGACGTGCTCGAGCTGCCCCCGGCGGGCGAGGCCGCGAGCGCAGTCCTCGCGAGCGTCGCGCTGCAGATATTCGCGTATCACGTCGCCGTCCAGCTGGGCCGCGACGTCGACCGCCCTCGGAACCTGGCCAAGAGCGTGACGGTCGAATAGACGCGCCGGGCACTCCAAGCGCGCGGCCGGGAGCGCCGGGCGAGGTTGGGCGCTGGTCCGCGAGCTGCCGGCCGGCGCCTTCCCGATCACCGGCCCGCGATCACCAGTCAGGTGCTCACTGACGCGGGGCGCGATGCCTCTGTCCCGCTGCGCAAGCCGGGACAGCATGAGACCCCGGCGGTCAGGTTCTGTTATAGATTCAACCTCATGGGAAACTGGCAAACCACGCCGCCGCCACCGACGATGTCCGGCCCCGGATTCACTGCTGCGGGCTCCGGTCAGCTGGCCGGCTTCGGCGCCCGCCTCGTCGCCTGGATCATCGACTGGGTGATTCTCATCGTGATCAACATCATCCTCAGCATCGTTTTCAGTCTCGTCCTGCACGGCAGCGGGACCTACGTCGGAAGCTTGCTCGCGCTGCTCATCAACCTCGCCTATTTCGGCTACTTCTGGGGCTCCAGCGGTCAGTCGCTCGGTTACCGGGCCATGCACATCAAGCTCGTCGGCACGGGGGGCGCCCCGGTCGGCTACGGGATCGCGATCGTGCGCGCGCTGCTCGTCTGGCTGTCGTTCGCGATCTGCATCATTCCCGCGATCGTCAGTCTGATCATGATCGCGGCGGGCAGCCGCAAGGCAGCGATCCACGACCTTATCCTCGGCACCTCGGTCGTCGCCGAGTAACCACCCGCAGGCGGCCGACCGTCGGTGCAGAATCAGGCCGATGAGGCCTCGCATCGGCGTCGACGTCTGCTCGGTGGACCGTATCGCACGGGCCGTTCACCGCAGTGGCCGGCGGTTCCTGGACCGCGTCTATACGCCGGCCGAGCTCGCCTACTGCGATGACCGCCTCGAGTGTCTGGCCGGGCGCTGGGCCGCGAAGGAGGCCGTCATCAAGTGCCTCGATTGGACCGGCGAGCGTCCGTTTCGCCGGCAGATCGAGGTGCTCGCGACGGACAGCGGCGCGCCACAGGTTCGGCTC
>JBAPVZ010000694.1:0-1777 GCA_049283435.1 Candidatus Dormiibacterota bacterium | reverse complement strand
CGTCGGTTCGTGGCCGCAACCGGCGCATTTGAGCACCATCTCGTCGTACCGGGCCGGCAAGAGCGCCATGACGGCAACCGCCACGAGCTGCGTTCACTGCAGCTGGCGGCCTCGAATGGGTATCGCGTCGCGCTCGGTGCCGGGGCGCTGAAGGAGACGCTGAGACGGGTGCGGCCGGATGTCGTCATTGTTCACGATCCATTCTGGCGGCCGCTCAGCGTCACCCGGGAGGCGCACCGGCTCGGCGCCGCTGTGGTCGCCGTCCATCACGCCTCGCCCGCGCTCAACGCGGCGGGGATTCCCGGGCCCGACGCCGTCTACTTGCCGTCGCTACGGCGGATCTACCACCACGCCTACGAGCACGTCGACGCTGTCATGTCGACAGTCGACCCGGAGCCCGACTCCGGCCGGTCTGCCTCGATCAAGCTTCGCTTCGGTCTCCATCCCGCCTTCCGGCCCGGTCCGACGGTGCGGCGGGACCATCTCTTGTACGTCGGGCGCCTATCGCTGGAGAAGCGAATCTGCGACTTGCTCGCCGCGATGGCGCTGGCACGCTGGGATCGCCCGGTGGTGCTGGTCGGCGACGGACCGGCTCGGAGCGCGATCGAGGCACGTGCCCGCCGACTGGGGATCGCCAAGCTGATCGCGTTTGAACCGTTCGTCAGCGACCGCAGGCTGCTCGCCCGTCTCTACCGTGAGGCTGCCTGCGTGGTCGCGCCCGGGCCGCACGAGACGTTCGGGCTGGCCGTGCTCGAGGCCGCCGCCAGCGGCGCCAGCGTGGTCGCGTGCTCGTCGACCCCGGCCGCACTCCTGGCCGGGCCGCTCGTTCAAACCTTCGCGCCCAAGAATCCACGGGATCTCGCCCGCGCGATCGAGCGTGCCCTCACGACACCGGTGGACGCGACCGCGGCCCTGGCGCTCGCGACGTCGATGAGCTGGGAGCGGGTGTTCAAAGCCGAGCTGCACGAGCTGAAGCAACTCCGCTCGTGAGCGACGCGATCAGCGATCAGCGCGTCGGCCGGTTGACGGCTGATGCGCATGACCTGCTGGCCGGTAACTGGCGGGAGGGGCGCCTGGCCGATGGGACCACCTACGGGTTTACCTGCCCCGCTCCGCCGCGCTACCGGCATCAGTGGTACTGGGACTCGTGCTTTCACGCGATCGTGTGGCGGCACTTCGAGCCGGCTCGTGCGCGCGAGGAGCTCCGGACGCTTCTGCGCGGCGGGCGCCTGGACGGCTTTGTCCCGCACACCACCTTCTGGCACGACCGGGCGGGGTGGCGCCGTGCACCGTTCTACGCGACTCATTCCCGACGCGGCGACCGCGCGACCGCGCATATTCAAACCCCGCTGCTGGCACTCGCCTGGGAGGCGGTCGCCGCAGCGTCGCCTGATGAGCCCGGGTTCGCGACCGAGGCGCTCGACGCCCTGCGCTTGCACTACGACTGGCTCGACCGACACCGCGATCCTGACCGCGACGGCCTGATCTCGATCATCCACCCCGACGAGTCCGGTCTCGACGACTCTCCGAAGTACGACGCCGCGTTCGGCTGGATGAGCCACTACAACCCGGGCTACTTCTGGCTGGTGGAGCGTTCCCGGCGCCTGCGCTATGACTCGCGCGCGATCATGGCCCGCTACGACGAGCATGTCGAGGATGTGCTGGTCAACGTCTTCTACGCGCTGGCGCTGCGCGCGCTGGCCCGACTGAGTGACGACCACAGCTATGCCGTTCGTGCCGAGCGAACCGAACGAGCGCTGGTGACGCGGTGCTGGGA
>JBAPVZ010000693.1:0-3774 GCA_049283435.1 Candidatus Dormiibacterota bacterium | reverse complement strand
CCGAGGTAGACCGGGCGTGACACCATCGGCCAGGACGTCGACTCCTCCGCCATCGTCTGCACGTCGCCGTGCAGCCGGTAGACCTCCGTGTTCAGCTGGCGGAGGAAGTCGACGGCCTCCAGGTGCTCGCGACCCCCGTACTGATTCGGCACCCACTCGCCTGGCTTCCGCGAGTAGTCCAGGTAGAGCATCGAGGCGACGCCGTCGACACGCAGGCCGTCGGCGTGGAACTGCCCGAGCCAGAAGAGCGCGCTCGAGATCAAAAAGCTCCGGATCTCGGGCCGGCCGTAGTCGAAGATGCAGCTCGTCCATTCGGGATGGAAACCCCGCCGGGGGTCCGGATACTCGAAGATCGGCGTGCCGTCGAACCGCGCCAGCCCGTGATCGTCGTTCGGGAAGTGGGACGGCACCCAGTCGAAGAGGACACCGATGCCCCGCTGGTGCAGGTGATCGACGAGAAAGCTGAGATCGTCGGGGGTGCCGTAGCGGCTCGTCGGCGCGAAATAGCCGGTGACCTGGTATCCCCAGGAGCCGTAGAACGGATGCTCCATCACCGGCAGCAGCTCGACGTGGGTGAACCCGAGCCGCTCGATATGATCGGCGAGACGAATCGCGAGCTCCCGGTAGCCGAGCGAGCGATTCCCCTCCTCGGCCACCCGGGCCCACGAGCCGGGATGCAGCTCGTAGATCGACCAGGGCGCACTCGCCGCGTTGTGCAGCGGGCGCGACCTCATCCAGGCGTCGTCGCCCCACGTGTAGGGCGCCGAGTCGGCGACGACGGAGGCGGTCCGGGGCGGCGTCTCCGCGATGCGGGCAAAGGGATCTGCCTTGTCCGGCACCGCGCTGCCGCCGGGACCGGTGATGCGGTACTTGTAGCGGTCGCCGGCCCCGACGCCGGCCACCCACCCCTCCCAGATGCCGCTGTCATCGCGGCGCTGGAGCGGATTCTTGGCGCCGTCCCAGCGGTTGAAGTCGCCGATCACGCTGACGTATTCGGCGGCGGGAGCCCAGACGGCGAAGCGCGTGCCCCCGGCCCCCACGTGCGACCCGAGCTTGTCGGCGAGCTGGAAGTGACGTCCCTCCCGGAAGAGGTAGACATCCTGTTCGGTGATCGCGCTCTGTTCCGTCGTCGCCATGGCTGTCCTCCAAACCGGTCAACCGTCAAGCAGCTCGGCCAGACCGTGCAGCGGGATGCCCGCCCAGTCCGGCCGGTGGTCGAGCTCGTATCGCAACTCGTACAGCGTCTTCTCGAGCAGCATGACCGAACGCAGGAGCCGGTACTCGTCGGGATCGGCCGGCTGGAAGTGCGCGCCCGCGGTCGTCGCCAGGTAGGCGGCCTCGAACTCCGCCGCCATGTTGCGGGCCCACGCCCGCGGCGCGTCGCTCGCGCCGAGCCCCATCGCCGCCTCGCCCGCGTACGCGAACGACCGCAGCATGCCGGTCACGTCCCGCGCCGCCCAGCGCTTCAACCGGCGTTCGGCGAGCGGGCGCGCCGGCTCCCCCTCGAAGTCGACGATGACGAAGTCGGCGCCGGTGAACAGCACCTGGCCGAGGTGGTAGTCGCCGTGACAGCGGATGCGGGTCGCCGTGATGTGCCGGCCGAGCAGCCCGCGCAGCTCCTCGTGGAAGGCCGCCTCCCCGGCCAGGATCTCGCCCGCCAGGTCCTGCAACCCCTCGGGCAGCGTCGCGCGCTGCCGCTCGAGCAGCTGCATCGTCTGCGTGATCTGCGTCCGGACCGACTGGTAGGTGGAGCGGGCCGCCATCTGCGTCGTCGGCTCCGGCCGGAACTCGGGGTCGGCCTGGTCCGAGGCGAGGGCCAGGTGGAGCTCGCCGGTGCGCTGACCGAGGAGGTTGGCGAGGTGCAGGTCGCGGTCCGGCTCCCACTCCGGGCTGTCCGCCAGCTCCCGCACGAACGACTCCCAGGCGTCACCCTGGTTGGGGACGTACGACGTCACCATGGCGAGCCCCGCCGTGCGGCCGGGCCCGCCGCGGTAGAGCAGCGCGCCGGCGACCGCGGGAACGTGTGGAAAGCCGCGGTCGGTCAGGAAGCGGCTCACCTCGAGGTCCGGGTTGATCCCCTCCTCGAGCCGCCGGAACACCTTCATGATGAGACGGTCGCCGAACATCACCGACGTGTTCGACTGCTCTCGACGCTGGATGGACGGCGTCAGATCCCCGTCGGCCGGGAGCCGCCGCAGCATCGGTGACGGGAGTGCGATCAGGTCGCCGCCGCGGCCACGGAAGCGGCGACGCCGCCGGATCGCGTCGAGCAGGAACCGGTTGAACTCGATGTCGCCGAGGGCATCCTCGACGTCACCCTCCAGGTTGCGAAGCAGCGCAAGCAGGTAGGTCTCGGGGTCGCCTTCCGTGTAGCGGACCTCGGCGAGCTTGATGCGCGCGGCGCCGACCGTGATGCTGTCGACGATCGCCGTCTCCCGCTGCGTGCGCGTCCGACCGCCGAACCAGCGCTGGCGCGTGAGATAGCTGGGGAGCGCCCGCTGCAGCTCGCGCTCGTCGAAGGACAGGGCGGGGGCCGATTCGGGCACCACCTCATAGGGTCGCACCTGCTCGAGTGAGAACCAGTAGAAGTTGTGCGGGCCGAGCGTGAACAGGTAGGGAAGCTCGCCGATCGGCGGGAACTCGGTGCGCCCGAACAGCTCGACCGGCGTCATGCCCGCATGGTCGCTCAGGTCGAGCTCCGCAAACTGCACGTACCGGCTCAGGTTGGCGACGACCAGGATCTGCTCCCCGTCGTACTCGCGGATGAACGCGAGGACGCGGCGGTTCTCGCCGGCAACGAGGCTGAAGGAGCCTCTCCCGAACGCCGGGTGGGCCTTCCGCAGGCTGATCAGGCGGCGCATCCAGGGCAGCAGCGACTGCGGATTCCCGTCCTGGGTCGCCACGTTGATCGCCTCGTAGTGGTACTCGGGGTCGAGGATGATCGGGAGGTACAGGCGCTGGCGGTTCGCCGTCGAGAAGCCCCCGTTGCGGTCGGCGCTCCACTGCATCGGGGTGCGCACGCCGTCCCGGTCGCCGAGGTAGATGTTGTCGCCCATGCCGATCTCGTCGCCGTAGTAGACGAACGGCGTGCCCGGCAGCGAGAAGAGCAGCCCGTTCATGAGCTCGATGCGGCGCCGGTTGTTGTGCAGCAGGGGGGCCAGCCGTCGCCGGATGCCGAGGTTGATGCGAGCCTCCGGGTCGGCCGTATAGGCGCGGTACATGTAGTCCCGCTCCTCGTCGGTCACCATCTCCAGCGTCAGCTCGTCGTGGTTGCGCAGGAAGAGCGCCCACTGGCCGGTCGGAGGGATCGGCGGCGTCTGCTGGAGGATGTCGACGATCGGGAACCGGTCCTCCATGCGCAGCCCCATGAAGAGACGCGGCATGACCGGGAAGTTGAACGCCATGTTGCATTCGTCGCCGGCTCCGCCGCCGAAGTAGGCGGCGGCCTCCTCCGGCCACTGGTTCGCCTCGGCGAGCAGCATGCGATTCTCGTAGCGCTCGTCGATGTGCTGGCGGAGCGAGCGCAGGTAGCGGTGCGTCTCCGGCAGGTTCTCGCAGTTCGTCCCCTCGCGCTCGAACAGATAGGGCACGGCGTCCAGCCGGAGCCCGTCGACGCCGGCGTCGAACCAGAAGTCGACGACCTTCAGGATCTCCCCCCGGACGCTCGGGTTGTCGAAATTGAGGTCGGGCTGGTGCGCGTAGAAACGGTGCAGGTAGAACGCCCGCGCGATCGGATCCCAGGTCCAGTTCGACGGCTCGAAATCCTTGAAGATG
>JBAPVZ010000692.1:0-3688 GCA_049283435.1 Candidatus Dormiibacterota bacterium | reverse complement strand
GTCCGTGACCGTGCTCGAGGACGCGATCGGCGCCGTGGACGTGCACCCGGGTGACGGTGCGCGAGCGCTCGCAGAGGTGCGCGAGCAGGGTGCGCGGGTCGTGCGCTCGGCGGACCTGGTCCGCGCCTGATCGCAAGCACGTCAAGGCGGCGGTTGGGACGGGGGAGGTAGTGTCGCGGCATGGACGCTTGGAAGCCAGAGGTGATGGTGGTCGGCGGCGGTGTCGTCGGCCTCACGACGGCGATCCGACTCGTCGAGCGAGGGCGCCGCGTGCGCATCGTGACGGCCGAGCCCGCGGAGCGCACGACCTCGGCGGCGGCCAGTGCGATGTGGTCGCTGCCGCCGGTGGCGCCCGACGACCCGCAACTGCGCTGGGCACGAGCATCGCTGCCCGAGCTGCAGAGCCTGGCGGCGACCGCAGGAACCGGCGTGCACCTGGCGCGCGGCGTGCTCGCCTCCCGCGTGGACGGCCCGCTGCCGCCGGTCATGACGACGATCCCCGGCTTCCGGCCGATCGCCGGCGGGCTGCCCGCCGGCTTTCGTGAGGGCTTCCAGGTGGAGGTGCCACTGCTCGACATGCCGCCCTACCTCCGCTACCTCACGGCGCGCTTTGGCGGGGGCGGCGGCGAGCTGCAGGTGCGGCGCCTCGCCTCGCTCGCGGAGGCGGCGGCGGAGGCCCCGGTCATCGTCAATTGCGCCGGGGTCGCGGCTCGCGATCTCGTGCCCGATCCCCTCGTGCACCCCGTCTTCGGGCAGCACGTGCTGGTCGAGAACCCAGGGCTGACCGACTTCTTCATGGAGGGTCCGCGAGTCAGCGAGTGGGTCGGCATCTATCCCTACGACGATCACGTCGTGCTGGGCGGCGTCGCCGTGCCCGACCGCTGGGAGCGCGAACCCGACCCGAGCCTCGCCGCTAGGATCGTCGACCGCTGCGTCGAGGTGGAGCCGCGGCTGCGCGGCGCTCGCGTCCTCGGCCACAACGCCGGGCTCCGGCCGGCCCGCCCCGCGGTGCGCCTGGAGGTGACCGATCTGGCGGGCGCACGATGCGTCCACAACTACGGCCACGGCACGCTCGGGGTCGGGCTCGCCTGGGGTTGCGCGGCGGAGGCGGCCGAGCTCGCCGCCGGCTGAACGCAAACTCCGCGGGCGGGGAGCAGTGCCGTGTCGTCGTTCCCACGCGGGCGGCGGCGGATTCCTCGCCCCACGGCCGCCGCCGGGGTCGCCCGCAGCACGCACGTCGGCCGAGAGACGATCTGGGCGTTCGAGCCGGCGCCCTTGGCGGCTGCCCAGCACTACCTGGGCGAGATCTCCGCGCGCTGGGACGATGCCCTGGCGCGGCTGAAGGCGATGGTCGAGGAGGACGCCGAGGGCCCGCGCTGAGGCGCCGCCGCCCGGCTCGGGCCGGCGCAGCTCGGGTGCGCGAGGTAGTCGGGACCTGACCGAATCGGGGTCGGCGTGGATGATGTGGGGGATGCGGGTCGAGCCGACGATCCTCCACCTCGACATGGACGCGTTCTACGCGTCGGTCGAGCAGCTCCAGAAGCCGAGCTTGCGCGGGCGCCCCGTCGTCGTCGGCGGCGTCGGGCCCCGCGGCGTCGTCGCCACCGCGAGCTACGAGGCTCGGAGCTTTGGCGTCCGCTCGGCGATGCCGACCTCCGAAGCGCGCCGGCGATGCCCGGGCGCGACCTACCTGATGCCGCGATTCGACGTGTATCACGAGATCAGCGCGACCGTCATGGCACTGTTGCGCGAGCTGTCTCCGACGGTCGAGCCGCTGAGCCTCGACGAGGCGTTCCTGGACCTCGAGGCGGGGTTCCGCGACGGACTCGACACCGAGTCGGTGACCGCGCTCGGGCGCAACCTGAAAGCACGGATCCGGCAGCGGACCGGCCTCGCCGCGTCGGTCGGGGCCGGCACCTCGAAGCTGATCGCGAAGATCGCCTCCGACCTGCACAAGCCGGACGGGCTCCTCGTCGTGCCGCCCGGAGGCGAGCGGGCCCTGCTCGATCCGCTGCCCGTGCGCGCGCTCTGGGGCGTCGGGCCGGCGACCGCGGGGCTGCTCCACCGGCACGGCATGACGACGGTCGCCGAGATCGCCGAACGCTCCCGCGAGGAGCTCGTCCGCCTCCTCGGCATGAGCCGCGGGCGCGGCCTGTACGAGCTCGCGCGGGGACTCGACAGTCGACCCGTCGTCGCGGAGCGGCCCCTGAAGTCGGTCAGCGTGGAGGACACGTTCACCGAGGACATCGAGGACGCCGCCGAGCTGCAGGCGGAGCTGGACGGGCTCGTCCGCCGGCTGGGCCGTCGCCTGCGGGCGAGCGACCGCTCGGGGCGCACGATCACCCTCAAGGTGCGCCGGGCCGATTTCACCCTGCTCGCGCGGTCCGACACCCTGCTGGCGCCGACCGATGACGAGGGCGTGATCCGCGAGGTCGCGTTTCGGCTGCTGAGCGGGATCGACTCCCGCGGTGGCATCCGCCTGCTCGGTGTCGGCGTCTCCGGCATCGCCGACGCGGTCCAGGGCGAGCTGTTCGGCATGACGTCCGACGGCGAGGCTCGCCTCGAGCCGTCCGGCGAGGAGGAGCCGGACCAGCGTCCGTGGGCACCGGGCGCGGACGTCGTGCACGCGCAATGGGGGCCGGGTTGGGTCGAGCAGGTCGACGGAAGCGAGCTCGTGATCCGGTTCGAGAGCGAGGACACGCCTCCCGGCCCGGTCCGGCGGCTGGCCGCCCTGGACCTGGCCCTGACCCGGCCTCCCCGCCCGTTCTGAACGGCGAGGCGCTCGGCTGGGCGTCCGCTCAGGGGCCGGCCGCGCGCTCCCGGAACCAGTCCGCGGTGCGGCGCAGACCCTCCTCGAGCGTCACGGCAGGGCGCCACCCGAGCGTCTCGGCGATCAGCGTGCTGTCGAGCGCCGAGGTGCGCTGGTCGCCCGGCCGCTGCGGGCCATGGACCTCGGGGGCGTCGACCCCGAGCCGCTCGGTCAACAGGTGGAACACCTCGTTGATCGTGACCTGCCGGCCGGTCCCGACGTTGAAGTGCCCGATCTCGGCGCTGTCGAGCGCGGCCAGGTTCGCGTCGACGATGTCGTCGACGTAGATGTAGTCGCGCGTGAATGTCCCGTCGCCGTTGATGACCGCCTCCTCGCCGTGCAGCAGGCGGAGGCAGAAGATGGCGACGACGCCGGCCTCGCCGTGCGGGTTCTGGCGCGGTCCGTACACGTTCGCGTAACGCAGCGCGGCGTAGCTGAGCCCATGGGCGACGCGATAGCAGTGCAGGTAGTGCTCGAACGAGAGCTTCGCGACGCCGTATGGCGAGACGGGCCAGGCCGCCTCGGTCTCCGGGGTCGGCAGCACGTCCGCGTCGCCGTAGAGAGCGCCACCGGTCGACGAGAAGAGAAGGCGGGCGCCGGCGATGCGGGCCGCCTCCAGCACGTTCAGCGCGCCGACCAGGTTGACGCTCGCGTCGAAGAGCGGCTCCCGCACCGACTTGCTGACGCTCATCTGCGCGGCGAGATGGCAGATCGCGTCGGGTCGCCATCCGGTGATCGCCCCGGTGACCTCCGGCGTGCGGATGTCGAGCTCCTGGAAGGTCGCTCCGGCGTTCACGTTCGCGCGCTCGCCGGTCGAGAGATCGTCGATCACGAGCACGTCGTCGCCCCGCGCGACGAGGGCGTCGACGAGGTGCGAGC
>JBAPVZ010000691.1:0-3136 GCA_049283435.1 Candidatus Dormiibacterota bacterium | reverse complement strand
CGGCCACGGCCTCGAGGCCGGCGGCGGCGACGTTCTCCCGCGCGACGGCGGCGTGGTGCGCATCGAGCTCGAGCGTGACCAGATGCCCTTCCGGTGGCAGCGCGCGGCCGAGCCAGATCGTGCTGTAGCCACCGAGCGTTCCGATCTCGAGGATCGAGCGGGCCGCCGCAGTCCGGGCGAGCAGCCAGAGCAGGCGCCCCTGGCTCGGCGAGACCTGGATCGCCGGCAGTCCTGCCTCCGCGCTGCGCCGGAGCGCGCCTTCGAGCACCGGGTCGGGGCCGCCGAGCAGGACCGAGAAGTAGCCGTCGACCGCCGACCAGCCGTCCCGATCGCCGCTCACAGGCCCGGGACTCCTGCCCGCGGCAGTGGTTCGCGGCCCTTCGGCTGATGGGGACGCGGCAGCACCCGGCGCTCGGCGATCGGCCGCTGGACCGGATTGCCGAGCCGCAGCTCGAGGTCGTCGTTGCCCTCGCGAATCGTGATCATCTCGCCCTCCAGGAGCGCATAGGTGGCGGTGTGGTGCTCGACGGTGACCTCGATCAGCCGGCTGCGATAGGAGACGCGGAAGCGCAGCTTGGTCAGGCGCGCCGGCAGGCGCGGCGCGAACGAGAGGCCGTTCGCGACGTGGTCGCGCATGCCGCCGAAGCCGGCGACGGCGACCATCCAGGCGCCGGCCAGGGAGGCCATGTGAACGCCGTCCTTCACGTTGTGCTCCAAGTCCTGCAGGTCCATCAGCGCTGCCTCGCCGAAGTAGTCGTATGCCAGCTCCAGGTGGCCGACCTCGGCCGCGATGATCGCCTGCGTCGCGGCCGACAGCGAGGAATCGCGGACGGTGAGCGCCTCGTAGTACTCGAAGTCGCGCCGCTTCTGCTCGGGCGTGAACTCGTCGCCGCAGATGTGGAGCGCGAGCACGAGGTCCGCCTGCTTCACCACCTGCTTGCGATAGAGGTCGAAGTAGGGGAAGTTGAGCAGCAGTGGGTAGTGCTCGGGCAGCGTCGTCGCGAAGTCCCACCTCTGGTGC
This sequence comes from Candidatus Dormiibacterota bacterium, assembly GCA_049283435.1. GTDB lineage: Bacteria > Chloroflexota > Dormibacteria > Dormibacterales > Dormibacteraceae > CAVTSA01. The sequence goes on along the minus strand of JBAPVZ010000691.1, from coordinate 2,115 downwards.
TGCGTGTATCCCTCGTCCTGCTGGTGCAGGCCGCGCTCCTGGTCGTACGGGACGAGCATCACCGACGCTGCGTCGCGCCAGCTCGCGATCTCCTCCGCGTCGACGCCCATCGCGCTCGCCAGATCGCTCCGTCGCTCCCCGACGTCGGCGGCGGCGAGCAGGTTTCGCTTCGCCATCAGGTTCGTGTAGACGTTGTTGTCGGCGATCGCGCTGTACTCGTCGGGTCCGGTGATGCCGTCGATCCGGAAGGCGCCGTGCTCGTCGTGGTGGCCGAGCGAGCGCCAGAGCCGGGCCGTCTCGACGAGCAGCTCGAGACCGCAGTCGATCTCGAAGTCGGCATCCCCGGTCGCCGAGACGTAGCGGACGACCGCGTCCGCGAGGTCGGCGTTGATGTGGAAGGCCGCCGTTCCCGCCGGCCAGTAGCCCGAGCATTCCTCGCCGTGGATCGTGCGCCAGGGGAAGGCCGCACCCTTGAGGCCGAGCTGGGCCGCCCGTTCCCGAGCCTTCGGCAGCGTGCGATGCCGCCACCGCAGCACGTCGCGTACCGCAACCGGCGCCGTGTAGGTGAGGACGGGGAGCACGAAGGTCTCCGTGTCCCAGAACGTGTGGCCGTCGTAGCCGGGGCCGGTCAGACCCTTGGCCGGGATCGCTCTGCCCTCACCACGGGCCGTCGACTGGAGGACGTGGAAGAGCGCGAACCGCGCCGCGTGCTGCAGCTCGGCGTCACCTTCGATCTCGATGTGAGCGTGCTTCCAGAACGCGTCCAGGTACGCGCGCTGGTCGGCGACCAGGCCGTCCCAGCCGCGGTGCGCCGCGGAGATCAGCGCCCCCTCGACCTGGGCTCGCAGCGAAGGGACCGAACGGCGGCTCGACCACCCGTACGCGACGTACTTCGTAAGCCGGAGCTTCTGACCCGGCGCCAGATCGGTCGCGATCGAGAGGCGCGCCATGTCGTCCTCGCTCTCGATGCGGGTCGTCGTCGGGTCGGGCCCGTCGATCGCGTGATCCATCGCGGCGGCCAGCTGGAGCCGGCTGCCGCGGGTCTGGTGGACGAGGACGGCGCGATGCTCCGAGTGCTGCTGCGCGAGCGGGGCGAGCGGTTCGTTGAGCGCGGCGGCCGCCCGGGGATCGCCATCGGTCCGCGGTCCGTGCTCGTTCGCGACGAGCTCCGATTGGACGACGATGCTCGCGGTCGCGTCGAGCACCTCCACCTCGTACTGGATCGCGACGATCGCGCGCTGCACGAAGGAGACCAGCCGGCACGAGGTGACGCGCACCGTGCGTCCGGCCGGCGACACCCACTCGGCGGTCCGGGTCAGCGTGCCGGCACGCAGATCGAGCGTGCGCCGGTGGCTCTTCAGGAGGCCGTAGCGGAGGTCGAACGTCTCGTCGTTGACGAGCAGCCGGATGATCTTGCCGTCGGTGACGTTGACGACCGTCTGCCCTGCCTCGGGGTTGCCGTACGCCGACTCCGCATAGGGCAGCGGGCGCACCTCGTAATAACCGTTGAGATAGGTCCCGAACAGCGCGTGAGGATCGCCCTCGTCGAGGTTCGCGCGGATGCCGATGTGCCCGTTCGAGAGGGCGAACACCGACTCGCTGTGCGCGAGCACCTCGAGGTCGAGCGCCGTCTCGGACACGGTCCAGCTGTGCAGCTCGAACGCGGGATGGCTGATCATCGTTCGCCTCCCGCAGGCTGCCTCGCCGCCTGCCGCGGCGTTCGGAGTCCGAACCCGTTCATCGTCACTCTCCGGTGGGACTAGATCAAGACCAGCGACGAACGCCGCCTCGCGTCACCGTCGCAAGACTGCGTCAGGGAGCACCTGGACTCCTCGCGGAACATCCTAGGCGACGCCGGGCGATTTCGGAACGGGGGGTGTAAATTAACGCGACGACCGCTGCCGGCCCGGGCTCACGGCCGGGTGTTCAGCGCGATGCTGGGCGCTGGTCGCCGCCCTCCAGCGCCGCGCCGTCGAAGCGGTCGATGGTCGCGAACTGCTCGACCGGACGCCGGCGAAGCCGAGTCGAGCGGGCCAGCCGACCCCGAGGTGGGCGGCGAGCTCGAAGCCGGCAGGGATCCCCAGGAGCCGCTTGACCTCCGCCTCCTCGTTGTTC
>JBAPVZ010000690.1:0-2410 GCA_049283435.1 Candidatus Dormiibacterota bacterium | reverse complement strand
GGACTCTGCCCGAGATCGACCCCACGGCGACCGAGGTCGAGGCGAGGGGGCTCGGGCATCCGCTCCTCGATCCGAGGGTGCGCGTCGACAACGACGTCCGGCTCGGACCGTCCGGTCAGGTGCTGCTCGTGACCGGCTCCAACATGTCGGGCAAGAGCACGCTGCTACGGTCGATCGGCGTCAACGCGGTACTCGCGGCCGCCGGCGGTCCGGTGTGCGCGGAGCTGCTCCGGCTGCCACCGCTGCGGCTCTGGACCTCGATGCGGATCGACGACTCGCTCGCCAAGGGCGTCTCCTATTTCCTGGCCGAGGTGCAACGGTTGAAGCTCGTCGTCGACGGCGTGGACGCGGCCACCGGGGATCCTGAGGGGCCGCTCGCGTGCTACCTGCTCGACGAGATCCTGCAGGGCACGAACACCGCGGAGCGCACGGTCGCCGCGCGCGCCGTGCTGCGGCACCTGGCCGGCCAGCGCGCGATCGGCGCCGTTTCGACGCACGACCTGACGCTCGCCGACGACCCCTCGCTGCAGCCGGTCATCCGGCACGTCCACCTGCGGGAGACGATCGCGACGGTCGACGGCCAGACGACGATGACGTTCGACTACCGCCTCCGAGACGGCATCGCGACGTCGACGAACGCGCTGCGGCTGATGTCGGCGCTCGGGCTGCCGGGCGAAAGTCTTGAGGAGAATCGCGAAGCCGGCCGGCGCGACGATCAGGAATGACGATCAGGGCAGCTTCCGCGCCTCGACCAGGAAGCGCCCGACGCTGCTGACGAAGGGGCCCTGCGACTCGATGTGTTCGTGCATCCGGCGCAGCGGCTCGTGGTAGGCCTCGACGGTGAAGCCGGGGACCGTCCACAGCACTTTGCGGAGGAAATAGACGACGGCACCGACATCGAAGAACTCGGCGCGCAGCGTCGCCTCCCGGAGATCCAGCACCTGGAGGCCGGCGGCCTCGGCCTCGGCGACCGCACGCCGGGTGCTCCGCCCGTCGCCGATCGGCTGCGGCCCCATCATGAAGTCGGTCAGCTCGTGGTTCGTCCCCGCGCCGACCTGCTGTGAGAAGTAGGTCCCTCCCGGCTGCAGGACCCGCCCGATCTCGGGCCAGACGGTGACCGTCGGATGCCGGCTCACGACGAGATCGAAGGTGTGGTCGGGATACGGCAGCGGCCCCCGATCCGGCGCCTCGGCGACGCTCGCCCCGAAGGCGCCGAGGCGCTCTCTCGCCCGCGCCAGGTTCGGCGGCCACGACTCGCTCGCCGCGATCAGGGCGGGCCGGCCGGCCGCCTGCGCGAGCGCGCCGGCCAGCACCTCGCCACCGCCGGTCTGGACGTCGAGCAGGGCCTGCGCGCCCGCGACCCGGGGCACGAGCCGGCGCGCGTAGCCCCAGGAGGGTCGTTCCTCGCTCGCGCGACCCTCCAGCCAGGAGAAGTCCCAGCCCTCGATGGGCGCCGCCGCCGCCTCGGCAACCAGCTGATCGAAGGTGGCCATCAAGAACCCTCGCACCTGCAGTCTTGCTCGGATCGACGTCGAGGGGCCGCGACCCATCGACGGGTGACGTCCGCGCGGGCGTTCTTCGGTCCGCGAGAGCAAACGAAGGTTCGAGTGGTCGCCGGCCGATTGTAGAACGGGCGGCATGGCAAGATGGCGGCATGGGGCCGATCACCGAGGGACCGATCCGGGTCGAGGCGACAGCGGACGGGCAGATGGGGACGAACTCCTACCTCGTCGAGGACACCGCGAGCGGGGATGCCGTCGTCATCGATGCGAACCTGGAGCCGGAGGCGATGGTGGCGCTCGTCGACGAGCGCCAATGCCGCGTGCGTGCGATCCTGCTCACGCATACGGACATCGATCACATCGCCGGGCTGCGCCGGCTCCGGGAGGCGTTCGGCGAGGTGCCGATCGGCGTCGCCGAGGCGGAGCGGGCGACCCTGACCGGAGGCGTTCCGCTCCGTGAGGAGTTCGGGTTCTCGGTGCCCGCGGAAGACGGCATCGGCTCGCTCGTGCCGGGAGAGCCGTGGCTCGCCGGCTCGCTGCGCTTCGACGTCCTCGCCACGCCGGGGCACAGCCCGGGTGGGATCACGCTCGTCCTGGGGCGCCTGCTGTTCACCGGCGACGCGCTGTTCAACGGGTCGATCGGCCGCTCGGACTTTCGCAACAGCGACGGCGACGCGCTGCTGGAGGGGATTCGATCGCAGCTGCTGACTCGGAACGACGCCGACGTCGTCCTGCCGGGTCATGGGCCGGCGACGACGGTCGGCGACGAGCGCCGGCTGAACCCGTTCCTCCAGGAGTCCGCGCGATGACCGCCGACCGGGCCGGGCTCGGCGGCCAGCCGCGGGCCGGCTCGTCGTCGTCGCCGGCCTGACGGCGCCGGAACGGCTCCTCGCAGCGGCCGGCTCAGC
>JBAPVZ010000689.1:0-4899 GCA_049283435.1 Candidatus Dormiibacterota bacterium | reverse complement strand
CGGCGGCGAGGCGCTGCTTGGCCAGGTGGTCGACAACGAACCGCAGCTCCGTCAGCTCCTGGGCAACCGCGACCGCGGCCGGGATCTGGGGCGGCAGCACGAGCAGGTCGTAGACGAGTCCCGCCTCGGCAACGGCGTGCAGGCCCCGCCGCACGTCAGCCCGGCGGAGCCAGTTCGGATCCGGCTCGTCCTCGACCTGGTGGCGAACGCCGACCAGCCAGCGTGCCTCGGGCAGCGCGCGGAGCCGCCGCAGCGTCGCCGGGATCTCGGGCGAGGTGAGGTCGACCCAGCCGACGACGCCGGCGATGAACGGCACCGCGCCTGCCAACCGCAGCAGCTCCTCCGTCTCCTCCACCTCGGAGCGGGCTTGCACGACGACGGTCCGCTGGATGCCGGCTTCTGCGAGCTCCGGTGCCAGTTGTTCGGGGCCGCAGCGCCGGCGCAGCGCCGCCTTCTCGCCGACCATCCAGGGGTACTCGGCGCGAGCCGGATCCCAGAGATGGTGATGCGCGTCGATCCTGACTCGGGGGGCGCCCTGGAGTTCCGCGGTCACGGGCGTGCAGCATAGCGCGGCGGCCACTCGGCGCGAGCAGGCGTCGGGTTCCCTACCGGTTATACCGCGTTATACTCAGTGGGATGAAGACTGCCATCTCGATGCCGGACGAGATGTTCGAGCTCGTCTCCCATCGCGCAAGCGACCTCGGGATGAGTCGATCCGAGTTCTTTGCCCGGGCCGCTCAGCGTTTTCTCGATGACCTGGATGCGGCGTCACTGACCGGTCAGATCGACACCGCGCTGGACCAAATTGGCGCACCTGACGAGTCGACAGCCGACGCCGCCGAGGTCGGCCTACGTGTGTTGAACGCGATTGATGACGAATGGTGATTCGTCGTGGGGAGATCTACTGGGCCGATCTCGGCTCTCCATCGGGTAGCCGACCAGGCAAACGGCGTCCGGTGTTGGTAGTCCAGTCGCACCCCTACAACGCAAGCCGCCTGGCCACCGTCCTGGTTGCGGTGATCACATCCAACACCGCACTGGCGACGATGCCTGGCAACACATTCCTCCCCGCCGCCGTGACGTCGCTGCCTCGCGACTCTGTCGTCAACATCACCGCTCTGGTCACGCTCAGCAAGGCGGACCTCACGGAATGGGTCGGTCGGGTGCCTGTCAGCCTGATGCAAGAAGTCGATCGAGGGCTTCGGCGCGTGCTCGGGCTCTGACGTCTCGGATTGGACGAGGCCGAACGCCGACACGACAGGTACCGAAGCCCTCGGTTCGGCGGCGCAGAGCGGCGCGAGGCGCGGCGTCCAGCTGGACGATGCTCCTGGGGAATCGAGCGGGCGGCAACGTGCTCCTGGTGTCGACGGGGCCGCTCCCATGCGAGAATGCGCTGTCCGGATCTGATGCGAGGGAAACGCCCGTCGCGATGAACGAGAGGAGGTGCCCATGCGAACCGATCTCGACGTGACGATGCCGCATCACCTCGGAGTGACGCCCCTCCGCTGACGGACGGCGGATCCAGGCGTGCTCGTGCGCCGTGGAGGCACATCTGGATGGATCTTCCCGCCACCACGCCTGTATCAGCGCGAGCGCTCGACGCCATCGCGAGCCGGTACGGGCTGCAGTTCGACTGGGTCGAGCAGTTCGACCCCCCGGCATCATCAACACCGTCTATGCGCTGGGCGACGCCTGGGTTCTGCGGGTACCCCGGAATCACCCCGCTCACGCGGCCCAGCTTCGGCGAGAGGTGGCCGCCATACCGGCGGCCCGAGCCACGGGTGTCTGCACGCCGGGCGTGCTCGCATTCGACGATGCCCAGGACATTCTTCCCGTGCCGTACCTGATCGTGGAGCGGATCCATGGCCGCAGCATCGAGTCGCTGGATGTCGATCCGGTCGAGTACGCCGCGGCATGGCGCCACCTCGGCGCTGATCTGGCACGGCTTCACACCGCCGAGCCGTCGGGGCCGGCGGCAGGGCTCGACCACCGAGCGGGCGAGGACCGCGATGTTCGTGAGCTGCTCGATGCGCGCGCTCACGACGGGTGGCTGTCGCCGGTGGAGACACGTTGGGTGGCGCGCTGGCTGCGCAAACTCGAACCGGCGGTCTCGCATCCGCTGCCCGATCGGCTCGTGCACGGCGACGTGCAGATGTCCAACGTCCTGGTCGCCACCGCCACCGGGGCGTACCTCGCCCTCGTCGACTGGGGCTGTGCCAGGTGGGACGACGACACGCTCGATTTCGTGAGCCTGCCAATGCGGGCCGTGCCCTCCGTGCCCTCCGTGCTCGCCGGGCATCGCGAGATCGCGCCGACCGACGACGACGAGTCGAAGGAGGCCCGGATCGTCTGGCGGCGGCTCCACTTGATTCTGAGTGTGCTGCCGCGCGGCGCCGCGCCCCACTGCTCGTGGGGCGAGCGTCCCGTCGCCTGGTTCGCCGACCTGGTGCGTTTCTTCGTCGATCCACCCGGCCGGCGCTGGCGGGCGGTCGGCCCACCGCCGTGAGTCGGGGGGAGCGCGCCAGGTGAGCAGGTGGACGGGGCGGACAAGAGGCGGCCGAGGCCGGGGGTCTTCCCCGGTCAGCGCGCCCGGCAGTCTGTGCGGTGCCTCGACCCGCCTGCCCGCGCGGCGCCGTGGCGGCTGCACGTCGCCGGACTTCTGGGCTTCGTCGCTCAGCGGCGCGTCACCGCGGTCGGCTCTCCGCTCCTGCTCGTGCCGCGTCGCCCGCCTTGGGTTGCCGGCCTGATTCCACGACCGCTCTGATCCTCTCCAGCGTCGTGCGCATGCCGTTGCGGTTGGTGCGCCCGCGGGCACGCCCGGCAAACCTCCAGTAGAGCCTGAGGATGGGCCCGCGCGCGAGCTCGAAGGACTCCGTGACCTCCGTCCCGTCCCGGCTCGGCTCGAGGCGGTAGCGCCAGGTGTTGACGGTCCTGCCTCTCGGACCTGCCACGCTGAAGCCGAACGTGCGTCCCGGATCGCAGTCCGTGACCTCGCACCGCGTCCAGTACACCGGCCCGCGCCCATTGCGTCGCACATGCCCTCGGAATCTCGCCCCGACGGTGGGCGCCGTCGCGCCGTCGAGCCACTCGGCTTCGAACGTCTCCGGGCTGAACTCTCCGATTCTGGTGACGTCGCTGACCAGCGCCCAGACCCGCCCGGGCGGGGCGGCCATGTGGATCGCCACGGAGCCTCGCATGGCCCGACCATAGGCGCCCGCCTCCCCCGTCGCTCAGGTTGCCTCGGGCCAGTTCGCGTCGCATGGCGGGCCGCGCACGCAGCGCCCGCGCTGTCAGGCCAGGAACGCCGCGACGCGCGGCCAGGCAGCGCCGGGACAGGGGCCGCGGTCAGCGCAGGCCGAGCAGGTCGACGGCCAGCAGCGCGAGCACCTTCGCTCCCTCGACGATCCCTTCCACCTCGACGAACTCGTTCGCGTCGTGCGAGCGGCCGCCGCCCGGGCCGAGCTCGACGAGCGTCGGGATGCGCGCGCGGTGGACGAGCACCGTCGCGTCGGTGCCGCCCGGCGCGGTCTCCAGGTCGGGCTCGTAGCCGAGCACCTGTCGTGCCCGCTCCCGGGCCAGCCGGACCAGGGGATGCCGCGCCGCCTCCTCCCACGACGGAGCGACCGCGACCGACGGACCGACGCCGCGCAGCAGATCGAGCGACCAGGTTCCGAGCGCCGGGTCGAGCCGCGCGTCGAGACGGTCGCGCAGCGTCGTCAGCAGGTGCTCGGCGGCCGCCGCATCGCCTCCGGTCCGTGCCGGCGGGAACCGGATGTCGATCGTCGCCTCGCACCAGCTCGGCACGACGTTGACGCCGCCGCGCTCGATCTCGGGGCCGGTGGCGAGGAGCTCGACGCGCCGCACGCCGCCGCCGGCGATCGTCGTGCCGAGCGCGAGCGTCGGCGGGCCGAGCAGACCCGTCTCGAGCGGTGCGGTCAACTCCTCCCGGAGTCCCTCGTCGTCCAGCGCGAGCAGTGCCCGCGCCATCTGCAGCGTCGCGTTGACGCCGAGGTGGGGCGTCGACGCATGCGCTGCGGCTCCCTCGGTGCGCAACCGCAGGTGGAGCACCCCGCGGTGCGCGATCACCGGGCTCCACCCGTAGGATCCCTCCAGCGCGACGCCCCAGGCGCCCTCGAGGAGCCCGTCCTCGCCGCTCGGGCGGTCGAGCAGCCCCTGCTCGGCGAGCCAGGAGCGCGGTCCGTCGGCGAGCGCGTGCACGCCGGCCGCACCGACCTCCTCGTCGGTCGTGTAGGCGGCGACGACGGTGCCGCCGAGCGCCGAGCCGGTCTCCCGCATCGCCTCCGCGAGTGCCGCCATCGCGAGCGCGGCGGTCGCGACCGAACCCTTGTTGTCGAACGCGCCGCGACCGAGCAGGATCGAGCGCTCCCGCTCCTCGCGATGCTGCCAGGTGCGGTCCATGCGATCGCGGATACTCGCCTCCTCGCTCGCGCCGCCGCTGGTGAGCCGGATGCGCCGGTCGCCGAGATACTCGACGACGCCGTCGGCACCGGAGCGGGGGTCGCCGCCGAACCACCGACCGGGATCGCCCTCCGGCACGACGTCGGTGTGCGCCTCGATCACGAACAGCCGGCCCTCGTCGCCGAGCCGCTCGATCACGTTCGCACTGCCGGGCGCGACCGGCTGCACCGTGACGTCGGTGCCGTGCGTCGCGACCGCGGCCGCCAGCTTCCCGACCAGCGATGCCGGATCGTCGGCCGATCCCTCCGCGCCGGACGGGCTCGGCGTCTGGATCAGCTCCCGTAGGAGCGCAATCGCGCGTTCGCGGTGGGCATCGACCGAGTGCAGGATCGCCACCTCCAGACGCAGTCGTCGGCCGGGCATGTCGTCGTCGGAGGGCAGGTTGGAAGACTCCACGTTAGCCGTACGTCAGCGTAGGGC
>JBAPVZ010000688.1:0-2237 GCA_049283435.1 Candidatus Dormiibacterota bacterium | reverse complement strand
GAGCAGCAGCGCGCGCAGTGTCGGGTCGGTCGCGACGAGCGCGCAGCCGAGCATGCTCCCCGACCAGACGGCGACCGCGCGGCCGCGCACGGCAGGCCGGCCTACGAGCGAGGCGTCGCCGGCAGCGGCGCCGGCGAGGCGGTCGGCGACGTATAGCGCCAGCCGAGCGCACCGCCCGCCGGGACCTCCGTCGTCGCGTACCCGGCCTGCGCCGACTGCCAGACGCCGCCGCCGGGGCCCAACGTGTACAGGGCCCAGTAGGGCGCGTTCTTCGGCAGGCACTGCGTGAAGTGCTTCGGCTGGTTGTCGATCTGGCAGGCCGCCCGGCCGTAGCTGAAGCTCTGGCTCTGGAGCTCGATCCCGCTCTTCTGCATCAGAGTCGCGCCCGAGATCGTCCCCGTCGAGAAGCCGATGCAGCGTTGGATCGTCGTGCCGGTGTCATGGGTGACGACGACGACCGCGTGGTGCGGTGCTCGCACGCCGGCGCAGGTGGCCGGAACGGCGCTCGCGCCGCCCGAGGTCCCTCCTCCTCCTCCTCCTCCTCCTGCTCCCGCACAGCCGGCGAGGAGCCAGGTGACCAGAGTCGCGCTGGCCACCAGCCCCGCGAACCGGCGCCGGCGAGGTTTCGTGAGGTGGGTCACGAGAGTTCGCATCGAGATCCTCCTTCGACGCCGGCGGTCGACCGCGGAGGAGCCACGTCACCACTCGCGGTGCTTCCCGCCGAAGTCGCGCGGACAGGGAATCACCATCCGATCGCAAGGTCTCCTGGCTCACGGCTCGAACGCCTGCCAACCGCCTTCCAGGGAACGTCAGCCCCCCGTGGCGCCGTCGGCCGCAGGCTCGCCGCTCACAGTTGCGCGACAGCACCGGACTTGGCGGGCCCTGCGCCCGACCGCACCGGTTTCCCTGACGACGACCGGATGTTCACCGCGCGTCGAGACGGGCGGCCCGAGCAGTATGCGCTGCTCGCGCTACTCGTACCGCAGCGCGCGCGCCGTGTCGATACGCGTCGCCCGCAGCGCCGGCGGTATCGCGCTGGCGAGGCACAGCGCGATCGCGAGGACGATCGCGGCGATCGCGATGCCGAAGCTCAGATGGAACACCGTCCCGCCGACGAGCAGGTTCCCGAGCAGGCTGAGCAGGAGTGCCAGGACCGGTCCGGCGATCGCGGCCGCGACGCCGATGACGATCGCCTCGGCGGCGAACAAGGTGGCCACGTCGCGAGTTCGTGCCCCGAGCGCTTTCAGGATGCCGATCTCGCGCGTGCGATCGATGACCGACGTCGACATCGTGTTGACGATCGCGAATCCGGAGACGATGAGGGCGACTGCGGCCAGCCAGGCACCGGCGTGGCCGGTCGGCGTCGCCGACGCCTGGAGCGAGAGGATCAGCGCCGCGAGCGCGATGCCGAGCACCGCGCCGGCCGTGATGAGCGCGGTGCGGGTCGGGCGCCGGCGGATGCCGAGCACCCCGAGCCGGAAGGCGTCGCGAACCTCGAGTCGACTCGGGTCCGGCGCCTGCATCGGGGCGCGGGCAGTCTGCCGGCCGCCGCCCGAGTCGGAGGCGAGCCGGCCGTCACGGAGCCGGATCGCCCGATCGGCGTGGCGGGCGACCTCGGCGTCGTGGGTGACCATGACGACCGTCGCGCCGCGCCGGTTGAGGTCGCGGAGCAGCGAGAGCACCTGGTCACCGGCAACCGAGTCGAGATTGCCGGTCGGCTCGTCGGCGAGAACGAGACCGGGCTGGTTCGCGAGCGCCCGCGCGATCGCAACTCGCTGCTGCTCCCCGCCGGAGAGCCGGTTGGGCAGGAACGACGCCCGGTGATCGATGCCGACCAGCCCGAGCAGCCAGTGGGCGCGCCGCTGGCGCTCCTCCTCTTCGACGCCGGCGAGCATCATCGGGAGCGCGACGTTGTCCTGGGCGGTCATCGTCGGGACCAGGTTGAAGAACTGGAAGACGGTGCCGACCCGCAGCAGGCGGTAGTCGTCGAGCCCTCCGCCAGGCAGCTGGTCGAGCGGCGCACCCGCCGCGTAGATCGTTCCCGAGCTCGGCCGGTCGAGTCCGCCGAGCAGGTGCAGCAACGTCGACTTGCCGCAGCCGGACGGGCCGGTGATGGCGACGAACTCGCCGGGAGCGATCTCGAGGGAGAGGTCCTGGAGCGCGAGCACCTCCACGTCGCCGGACCGGTAGACCCGGCTGACGCCGTCCGCCCGGACACCGATGGCCTGGCTCACGAG
>JBAPVZ010000687.1:0-11317 GCA_049283435.1 Candidatus Dormiibacterota bacterium | reverse complement strand
GCGTCAGGTTGCCGGCAAACGGCCCTCTCGCTCGATGCGTCGCTTGGTGCTTCGCTCCGTGTGTCATCTAGCCTCCTGCAGCCAGGCCGCCGCGTCGGCAGCGAAATAGGTGAGCACGATCTGGGCGCCCGCGCGCACGATCGCGGTCAGCGTCTCCAGCGCCGCGAGCCGGCGGTCGATCCAGCCGTTGGCGGCCGCCGCCTCGATCATCGCGAATTCCCCGCTCACCTGGTAGGCGGCGAGCGGCAGGTCGAACCGCTGGCGGGCCTGCGCGAGCAGATCGAGCGAGGTGATCGCGGGCTTCACCATCAGCAGGTCGCAGCCCTCCTCGGCGTCGAGCTCCATCTCGAGCATCGCCTCGCGGCCGTTGGCCGGGTCCATCTGATAGCTGCGCCGATCGCCGAACGCGGGCGTCGATCCGGCTGCCTCCCGGAACGGCCCGTAGAGCGCCGAGGCATGCTTGCTCGCGTAGGCGAGGATCGCGGCCTCCTGATTCCCCGTCTCGTCGAGCGCGGCGCGCAGGGCGGCGACCTGGCCGTCCATCATCGCGCTCGGGGCGACGATGTCCGCCCCGGCCCGGGCGTAGGCGACCGCCGCCTCGCCGAGCAGGGGCAGCGAGCGGTCGTTGTCGACCCGCTCACCGTCGAGCACGCCGCAGTGGCCGTGCGTCGTGTACTCGCAGAGGCAGACGTCGGCGAGCTGCACGAGCGGCAGCCCGGCATCGCGGACGCGGCTCAGCGCCTCGGGGACGGGGCCGGTCGCGTCGGCGGCGCCGTGGCCCATCGCGTCCTTTTCGTCGGGCACGCCGAACAGCAGGATGCCGCCGACGCCGCGCGCCGCCAGCTCCCGTGCCCGGGCGACGACGAGATCGGGGCTCATCCGCATCTGCCCAGGCATCGCGGCGATCGGCTCGGTCCGCCGGCGGCCGGGCACGACGAAGACCGGCTCCACGAGCTGCCGCGGGCTGAGCCGCGTCTCCCGCACCAATTCGCGTACCGCCGTCGTCGTGCGCAGCCTTCGGGGACGCCGCCCCAGCTCGACCTCGGCCATCACTGTCGTCACCGGATACCTCCCGGACCTCGATCCTGCAACTCGCGGACGACGCCGCTGACGAGCGCCGCGACCGCCCCGTCCAGCGCCGGCGCCGAGCGCTGCAGCACCCGCCCCGGCACGCCGGCGACCAGGTGCAGGGTCTCGCCCTCCACCTCGGCGAGCGCGCCCAGCGGGAAGCGGCAGCCTCCGCCCATCCCGGCGAGCACCGCGCGCTCCGTCTCGACCTCCAACCGGATAGTCGGATCGTCCAGCGCGGCGAGCCGGCGCGACACCTCGGCGTCCCCCGCACGCATCTGGACCGCGATCGCCGCCTGCGCCGGCGCGGGCGGCAGATCAATCGTCTCGAACGTCGCGGCGATGCGCTCGTCGAGCTCGAGGCGGCGCAGGCCGGCGACCGCGAGGACGAGCGCGTCGACCTCACCGGCGTCGAGCTTGCGCAGCCGCGTCGGCACGTTTCCGTGCAGCGGACCGATCCGCAGGTCGGGGCGCAGCTCGCGCAGGAATCCGGCTCGCCGCGGGCTGTCGGTCCCGACGCTCGCTCCCTCCGGCAAGCCGGCGAGGCCGGCCCCCGATCGCGTGACGAGCGCATCGCGCGGGTCGGCGCGCTCCGGGTAGAGCAGCGACGTGCGCTCGCTCTGCGCGGTCGGCAGGTCCTTCGCGCTGTGCACCGCGAGGTCGACCTCACCGGCGAGCAGCGCCTCCTGGATCGCGGTCACGAAGACGCCCTCGCCGGCGGACAGTCCCGGCGCCCGCCGATCGCCCGCAGTCACGATCGTCACCGTTTCCACCGAGTGTCCGGCGCTCTCGAGCAGGCTCGCGACCCGCCCGGCCTGGACCAGCGCGAGCGAGGAGCCGCGCGTTCCGACGCGGAGCGTGCGGACCGTGCTCACAGCCCGAAGAGTCGCCGTGCGGCGGTGCCGCCGGAGCCGTCGTCGTCGGCGCGGAGCGCGACGAGCGGCTCGTGCAGCAGATCGCCGACGATGCGCCGGGTCAGCGCCTCCAGGCGCGCTCGGGCCTCGTCGCTGAGGTCCGGTTCGGTCCGCAGGAATCGATCCAGCCGCTCCTGACGGCGCTCCTCCGACCGGGCGCGGAGCGCGCGTACCAGGTTCGCGGAGCCGCGCGACTGCAGCCAGGCGAGGTACGCGGCGATCCCCGACTCCGCAATCAGCTCTGCCCGCGCGGCCCACGGCGACGGTGCCTCCCCCTCGACGGCCGGCGTGTAGAGGTCGTCGATGCCGAGGAAGCGGTCACGCAGCGTGGAGCGCAGCGGGGCCGGGACCGCACTCGGCGCGGAGAGATCGGCAATCGGCGGCAGACCGCCGGCGGCGGCCCCGGCCAGCGCCGTCCAGGGTCCCCGCAGCGCGACGGCGATCGCGCTCATCCCGCCCGCGAGCCGGGCCGCCGCGGTCAGGTCGACGTCCGCGCGAGCGAGGTCGCGCCCCGCGACCAGCACCGAAGCACCCTCCTCGCGCAGCGCCCGCGCCAGCGCCCGCCCCATCGTCCCCGAGCCCGCGACCAGCACGCGCCCACCGCCGAGCGGGGCGCTCGACTGCAGCCAGGCGACCGCCGCTCTGGCCAGGCCCGGTCCGCGGCGCGCGTCGAGAGCGCGAGCCCGGCGCCCGGCCGCGATCGCCTCCTCGAAGAGCCGGCCGAGCCGGCCGTCCAGACTTCCGTGCCGCCGCGCTTCGGCCAGCGCGTCCCGGACCTGGTGGAGCACGTCGTCCTCGCCGAGCACCGCGCTCTCCAGCCCGACTGCGACCCGGAACAGTCGCCGCACCACCGCCGGGCCCCGCACCTGGAGCGGCGCCGGCGTCGACGGCGGCTCGCCGACGCCGTACAGCTCGACCCGATGGCAGGTCGCGAGCAGCGTCCCGACTTGCCCCGCGGCGCCCCGCACCCCGCCGGCCTCGCCCCGCAGCTGCGCCTCGAGCGTGGCGCGACCATCCGCGTCGAGCTCCGCGGCGCTCGCCCCGACCATCCACAGCTCCGATCCGGTCACGGCTCTCCTCGCTGCCAGCCGTCGATGAACGCGACGAGAAGCTGGTCCATCGCGCTCTCCGCGTCGACGAGCAGGTCCGTCGCCGCGCCGACGTCGAGACTTCGAGAGCGGGCGGTCGCCTGCAGCTCCTCCAGGAAGGGCAACCGGAACCGCACGTAGGCGTCGACCGCCTCGCGCAGGGTCGCGCCGAGGTGCGCGATGTGCGCGCCGTAATCGTCCGCGTGGTCACGCGCCTGCCGGAGGTTGGCGAGCGCCGGCGCCGGTCGATCGGCGTCGATGTAGGCGACCAGGCACTCGACCATGCTCCGACCGCGCGTGCGAAATCGCTCGCGGTCGGCGTCCGTCATCTCGTCCATCCAGGCCGGCACCTCGCCGCCGGGGCTGGTCCGCCGGTAGGCGGCCGCGATCGCGTCCCCTGACGCGCCGAGGTCGGCGAGCTGTGGTCGCCGGTGGTGGGGTGCCGGGAGCAGCGCCTCGATCGCCGCTCGGGGAAAGCGCCGGTGGCCGCCGGGCGTCGTGAAGCTCGCGACGTGGCCGCTGTCGCTCCACCGCCGTATCGTGTTCGGCGTCACGCCGAGCAGGCGCGCCGCCTCGCCGAGCCCGACCCAGTCGTCCGTCCGGGCGCTCGGTGGCTCCTGCGCCGGGACCTCGGAGAACCTACCCAAATCTATCCAAATCTAGCACGACGGACGCCTGCGCTCGGGCGTGAACTCGGCCGGCGAAGAAAGGGCGCCGATTTCGTGCCGGGCCACCCCGCCGTCGGCTCCGCACACTTCAGGCGCTCGTCCCCCCTTCCCCCAGCGCGCGGACAAGCGGCGGCCCGTCCCGGAGGCGGTGGGGGTACTCTCGGATCGTGTATGCCCCCGCTCACGATCCCGCACTCGTCCTCTCCCGCGGCGGCCGCTTCCTCCCTGGGGAGGCACTGCGCTACGACCAGACCCCGGCCGGGCTGCATTGGCTCGTCCCCGGTTTCGAGCTGCCCGACCTGGACCGCCAGAGGTGGCGCCTCGTCGTCGGTGGCCACACGCAGTACGCGCTCGGCATCTCGCTCGCCGGCATCCAGCGCCGGCCCCGCCGCACGCTCGCGGTGACCCTCGCGTCCTCGCTGGGCCTGGCCGGTGCGGCCAGCCAGGCCGAGTGGACAGGGACGCCGCTCCGCGCGGTGCTGCAGGAGTCGGCGCCGCTCGGCGGTGCCCGGCAGGTCGTGTTCTCGGCGGCGGATCGCTTCGTCCCCGGCCGCAGCGACGGGTCCGGCGGCGGCGGACGGCGCGAGCTCCGCCTGCCGCTGGCCGACGCGCTGGCCGGCGATCTCCTGCTCGCCTGGGCGATGAACGGCGAACCGCTGCCGATCGAGCACGACTCCCCGCTCCGGCTGCTCGCGCCCGGCCGGTACGGCGAGGCGAGCCTCCGCTGGCTGACCGCGATCACGATCACGGATCAGCCCGGCGAGCCCGACCCGGACGTCTGGGTCCGGATGGAGCCGAACGCCGCGATCGAGCCCCCCGGCCTGCCCGAGGCGACGGGCGGCTGCCGCGTGCTCGCGGCCGGCTCGACGGTGCTGCGGGGCCGGGCCTGGAGCGGCCGCGGCGTCGTCACGCGCGTCGAGGTGTCGACCGATGGCGGTGCGCGGTGGCGCGAGGCGACCGTCATTCCGGGCGAGGGAGCGTTCGCGTGGGCCGGCTGGTCCGCCGCCTGGGATGCCGAGCCGGGGTCCCATGCGCTCACCTGCCGGGCGACCGACGCGAGTGGGCGCGTGCAGGCGGAACCGTCCCCTCCGCTCGCCGTGTACGTGCGACCCTGACGACCATGACGTCCACGACGGATCTCGACCCCGAGCGCACCCTGTCCGACCTGCGCGAGCTCGCGACCCTGACCAGCGACGAGCACGGGGCTCAGCGCGTCGCCTGGACGCCGCGGTGGCGCCGCACGCGAGCGTGGCTCACCGAGAAGGCCGCCGGGCTGCCGGTCGAGGAGGCGATCGACGCCGCCGGCAATCAGTGGTTCACGCTGCCCGGCGCCCGGCCGCAGGCGCTCGTGCTCGGCAGCCATCTCGATTCGGTGCCGAACGGCGGCTGGCTGGACGGGGCGCTCGGGGTGCTCGCCGGTCTCGAGGTGCTGCGGCGGATCGCCGCCCAGGGCACGCCCCCCGTCACCGTGCGGCTCGTCAACTGGGCGGACGAGGAAGGCGCGCGCTTCGGTCGCTCACTGTTCGGTTCGAGCGCCGCGTCCGGCACCCTCGACATCGAGGAGGCCCGGCTCGGCCGCGATGCCCAGGGCGTCACGGTCGAGGACGCGCTGCGTGAGAACGGCGTCGAGCTGGACCGCATGAAGGCGGCAGGGGCGCAGCTGGCGGACGTCGCCGCCTACCTGGAGCTGCACATCGAACAGGGTCCCGTCCTCGAGCGGCTCGACCTCCCCCTCGGGGTCGTCACCGGCACCTTCGGCGTCGAGCGGCGACTCCTCCGCTTCACCGGTCAGAGCGCGCATGCAGGGTCGACGCCGATGGACCAGCGGCGCGACCCGCTCGCGGCCGCGGCCCGCACTCTGCTCGAGGTGCGTGAGATCGCGCGCCGCGAAGGTGGCGTCGGCACCGTCGGCCGCCTCGTCACCTCACCCGGCATCGTGACCGCGATCGCCGGCGAGGTCGAGATGACGCTCGACCTGCGCCATCTCGACGCCCCGGCGCTCGGCCGGATGCTGGAGCAGGTCCTCGCGGCGGCGGATCGCGTCGCCGGGGAGGAGGGAGTGCGCTTCGAGGTCGCACCGACCTGGCATATCGACCCGATCCTGTTCGACCCGACACTCCTCGACTTCGCCGACACCGCGGTCGCCGCCCTGCAGGGTCGCACCCAGCGGCTGCCCAGCGGACCGCTGCACGACGCGGCCGAGATGGCGCGCATCGGCATCCCGACCGCGATGCTGTTCACGCAGAGCCTGCGCGGGCTGAGTCACACCAAGGAAGAGGATTCGCGGCCGGAGCACGTGCGGCAGGCGGTCACCGCGCTGGACGGCGTCGCCTCCCGCACGCTCCGCTGGCTCGCCGAGCCAGGACACACCCGGTCTGAGCATCGGCGGTAAGCGGCGCACGGCTCCGACTCGCCCCTCCGCCGCGCAGGACAGGGCCGGTTGCCGGCATTGCGACGTCTCCTGGCGCGGAGTGAGGTCCGGTTGCCGGCAATCGGCCAAAAGGGGCTGCTCACATGGCGTCTTCAGAACGCGGTCTCGGCGACCTCGAGCACCCGGTAGTCGTCGTCGACGATCGGCACCACGCGCCACTTGTCGAACGCGGTGCACGGGTGTGAGAGCCCGCAGCCGACGAGGTCGCCGACCTGCAGCGGGTCGTCGGGCGGCACCTGGAGGTAGGCGTGCTGATCGTTGAGCTTGGTGACGGTCATGCCGCCGGCGGGCCGCTCGACA
Source organism: Candidatus Dormiibacterota bacterium (assembly GCA_049283435.1). Classification (GTDB taxonomy): domain Bacteria; phylum Chloroflexota; class Dormibacteria; order Dormibacterales; family Dormibacteraceae; genus CAVTSA01. The sequence goes on along the minus strand of JBAPVZ010000687.1, from coordinate 4,848 downwards.
CCGTCACGGGAGCGAACCCGCAGCGGATTCGGCAGCGCGGCGTCGTAGGACACGTCGCGCTTGCCGAACCCGAGCAGCGCGAGCCCCGGCTCCGGGCGCGAGTTGACGAGTCCCCAGATCTCCATCGCCGGCTGCAGCTCGGGACCGCCGCTGCGGTGGCCGAGCGGCCCGGTGACCCGGTAGTTGCCGTGGTCGTGCGTCAGGTAGCACCCGCTGCGGATCGCGAGCGCGACCGGGCGCCCGACGTCCCAACCCTCGCCGAGCACCGCGACGACGCGGTCGAAGTAGGAGCTGCCGCCGGCGGTGACCAGGATCTCGTCGAGGCGGTCGAAGTCGCCGCGGGCCGCGAGCGCTTCCAGCAGCTGCCGCACCGAGGTGCAGAACGCGTCGATGCGCTGGAGCGTCGTGTCGTCGGCGCTGCCACCGCCGAGCGCCCCCTCGTAGCCCTCGACGCCGACGAGCTGCAGGTGGCGGCTGCGGGCGACGGCATCCGCGACCGCGAGCCCCTCTTCCAGCGTGCGACAGCCGGTGCGCGCACCCATCGCCCCGACCTCGACGAGCACCGGGGCCTGGCGCGGCGGACCGACGGCGGCGAGGCCCTCGTCGAACAGCTCGACGCCGCGGATCGAGTCCACGAGCGAGGCGATCCAGGCGTTCGGGTGAGCGGCCGTCTCCTCGCCGATCCAGTGGATCCCGACCGGGTCGACGACCTGGTTCGCGATGATCACGCGCTCGGCCCCGAACGCCCGCATCGCGCGCGCCTGCACCGCGTTCGCGGCGGTGATCGCCCACGCGCCGGCGGCGAGCTGGCGCCGGATCAGCTGCGCCGACATCGTCGTCTTCCCGTGCGGCGCGAGGCGCACCCGGTGGGCCGCGCAGAACGCCGACATCGTCTCCTGGTTGTGGCGCAGCGCGCCGTCCTTGAGCAGGAAAACGGGGAACGCGAGATCGCCCCCCAGCGCGTGCCAGCCGCGGGCGCCGACCTCCGCGAGCGCCGTCGGCGCGCTGATCGGCGGCAGTGCCTTGTGCAGGTGTCCCTCCAACTCCATGCCGACAGTGTGCCCGGCTGCTACGGTCCGCTGCAGCGCGACTGCGCCCCCGTGGTCCGTGCGTTGGAGGAGGAGCGATGCCGTACCTGACACGACCCGACGCCGAGCTCTACTACGAGGTGCACGGAAGCGGGCCGGCGCTCGTCTTCGCGCACGGCCTCGGCGGCAACCACCTCTCCTGGTGGCAGCAGGTGCCGCATTTCCGCGATCGCTTCACCTGCCTCGCCTTTGCCCATCGCGGCTTCGCCCCCTCCCACTCGAGCGGGCCGGCGGAGGACCTCGGCCGGCATTACGTCGACGACCTGGAGGCATTGCTCCGCGAACTCGGGATCGACGACGTGCGGCTCGTCGGCCAGTCGATGGGCGGCTGGACCTGCCTCGGTTTCGCGCTGCGCCGGCCGGAGCGCGTGCGGGCGCTCGTGATGGCCGACACCGCCGGTTCGTTCGCGCACGGCATCCCGGCCGCAGGCGGGGAGGAGGCGCTGTTCGCGCGCGGCATCCATCCGGCGGCCGGCGAGCGCATGGCACGCGAGCAGCCCGCGCTCCACTTTCTCTACTGGGAGCTGAACGGCCTCTCCGGCGCGCTCGACAAGCAGGCCCTGCGCGAGGGCCTCCACGCGATGGCGACGACGTCCGAGGCGGAGGTCCGCGCGCTCCGGGTTCCGCTGCTCGGCATCGCGGGGCAGGAGGACCGCACGATCCCGCCCGCCGCGGTGGCCCGGCTGTGCGAGCTGGTGCCCGGCGCCCGCTTCGCGAGCGTGCCGGAGGCGGGTCACTCGGTCTACTTCGAGCGACCGGCGCGGTTCAACGAGCTCGTCGCCGAGTTCCTCGCGGGGTTGCGAACGTAGACCTGGGAACGCCCGCTCAGTCCGGGTTGGCCCCGCCCCTCGCCGGCGAGCGCAGAATCCGCGTCGCCTGCACGCCGGCCGCGAGCCAGTCGGGGTGGGTCAGCCAGCCCTCGGCGCCCCAGTAGAAGATCGCCGACGCGCCGACGGTGCGGTACAGCTGCGCGCTGTAGAGGAAATCGGCGATCGTGAAGCCGGGCGCGTCGAGCCAGGGCGCGCCCTGCATCTCGGTGATCCAGAACGGCTTGCCCAGTTTCGCCGCCTGGGTCGACCAGTACTCGTAGGAGCCCGCCTTCCAGTCCAGCCGTGCGTCGGCCGAGCTCTGCGCGAGGGGGGTGGCCGGCGTGACGACGTAGGCGTCGAGCCCGAGCACGTCTCCGGCCAGCAGCGCGTCGGCCGGATGGCCGGCCGGCTGGGGCAGCGGGAGGGCGGAGTAGACACCGGCGAACGGGCTCTGTGCCTCCTGGTCGAGCGCGAGCACCGACGAGTTGTAGGTCGTGACGACTGCCGGATGCGCCGGATCCAGCTGCTTCAGCTCACGGACCCGCGCCTCCACCGTCTGCGTCGTCATCGCCACCGTGGTCGCGTTCACGTCCCCGCTCGTCACGTCGTCGAACGGCTCGTTCTCCACCTGCCACGCCTCGAGCAGCGGATTCCCTGCGTACCGAGCGACGGTGGCCCGAAAGTACTCGTCGAACGCGGGCGTCGCGACGAGCTGGTTCGGGTCCCCGGTCGCCGCCGGGGGCAGCCAGGACGGCGCCCACACCTCCGGGTAGTCGATGTTGCGCAGGCCGACGACGAGGACGACCCGCGTCGGTCGCTGCGGATCCTGGAGGTCGTGCTCGGCGACCGTCTGCAGCAGCTGATCGGACTTCGCGAAGTCGAGCGACCCGGGCTGGTTCGCGACGTCACTCCAGTAGACCGGCAGCCGCACGACGTCGGGCTGCAGCCACTCGAGCAGCGTCGCGAGGCCCTGGACCGGGTCGACGCCGGGCGGCAGCGCGTCCGGCGAGTAGGAGAAACCGACGGCGGGCGTGATCGTGGTCGGCGCCGGCGCGTCGGTCGCCTGCCGGTAGGCGATCGCGAGCAGCAGCAGCACCGCGATGACGAGGCCGGCGAGGACGCGCGCCAGGTGGGTCAGGCGCGCGCGATCCGGCGGGGCGGGCGTCACCGGCTCGCCCATCGGCCACCCGGCAATGCCTCACGCCTTCGACCCCGCAGCCAGGCCAGCGTCATCCGCATCACTCTCATGCTCGATAGCGACCCCGCCACCGAGCTGCGGTCCGCTGCTGAAAACGTACCGGAAGCAGCGCTCGGCAGGCGTCCCACAAATTCGCCGGCCCAGCTCGGCCCGGCGCCCGCACGTGCCAGACTCGGCACATGGCCGGGCACTACTTTCTCCAGATTCCAGGACCCACGAACATTCCGAGCCGCGTGCTCGACGCGATGCGATTGGGGACGATCAACCCCCGGGGCGAGGCGTTCCCGCCGCTCCTGTTCGAGGTGCAGGAACGTCTGGCCCGGCTCTTCGGGACGGCGAGCGGCGAGGTCGTCGTCTCCGCCGGCTCCGGCATCGGCGCCGTGGAGAGCGCGTTCGTCAACACGTTGGCGCCCGGCGAGACGGTGCTCGTGCTCGTCAACGGCTTCTTCGCGACGCTGGCCGCCGACGTCGCCACCAAGTGCGGCATCGCGGTGGAACGTCTCGCCGTCGACCCTGGCGAGGCGCTGCCCATGGAGGCATTGGCGGCGCGGCTGCGGCAGGACGACGGCACGATCAAGGCGGTGTTCGTCGTGCACAACGAGACCTCGACCGGCGTCACCAACGACCTGCCGGCGATTCGTCGCACGATCGACGCTGCCGGCCATAACGCCCTGTTGCTGGTCGACGCCGTCAGCTCGCTCGCCTCGATCGAGGTGCGGTTCGACGACTGGGGCCTCGACGTCGTCGCGGTCGGTTGCCAGAAGGGGTTGATGCTGCCACCCGGGCTCGCGATCGTCTGCGCGTCCCCGAAGGCGGTCGCGGCCAGCCAGGAGGGCGGCAGTCCGCGCAACTTCTTCGATTGGCGTCCGGTCATCGCCGCCAGGGACACCGGCCTCCTGCCGTTGACGCCGCCGACCCCGTACTTCTTCGCGCTTCGCGAGGCGCTTCGGATGCTGGAGGAGGAGGGTCTCGACGCGGTCTATGCCCGGCACCAGCGGCTCGCCGAGGGGGTCCGTCAGGCGGTGAGCGCGTGGGATCTGACGCCGATCGGGCGGCCGGGCGTGACGCTCTCCAACTCGCTCACCGCCGTCCGGCTGCCGGACGGCGTCGGGGCAAGAGCGGTACGGGACGCGGGCGTGCGCCGGGGACTCGAGGTCGGCGGCGGCATCGCGCCCCTGCACGAGACTTCGATCCGCATCGCGCACATGGGCGCGCTCGGCGAGCTCGAGGTGCTGGCGACGATCGGCGGGGTCGAGCTCGCGCTGCTCGAGTGTGGGGCGCCGATCGCGCCCGGCGCCGGACTGCGCGCGGCCGAGGCGTGGTTCGCCACCGCCGTCCCGGACGGAGTCACCACGGGGGTCGCGCCATAGCGTGAGAATGTCCGCATGAGCACGACGCATCGGAACGGCTCGGTTGCGGTGTCCGGCGGCGCCATCCCCGTCTACGTCGCGCTGCCGGAGTCCGGTCAGGGCCCCGGCATCGTTCTCTTCCAGGAGATCTTCGGGCTCAACGCGCACATCCGGGAGCGGGCCGATCAACTCGCGGAGCTCGGCTACGTCGTGCTCGCGCCCGACGCCTTCTGGCGGCTCGGCACCGACCAGGCGATCGAGGAGGACGAGCCGGATGCGCTGAGCCGGGGGATGGGCCTGGTGCAGCGGCTCGACATCGGGCAGACGGTCGCCGACGGCGTCGAGGTGCTCGACCACCTGCGAGGGATGCACGAGGTGCGCGGCGGCGTCGCCGTCTTCGGCTA
>JBAPVZ010000686.1:0-6130 GCA_049283435.1 Candidatus Dormiibacterota bacterium | reverse complement strand
AGCGCCGCGTTCCCACCACGCGGCACGGCAGCGAAAACCGAGGCGGCCGCACCCGCAGTTGAGCGATCGATTCTCGTGCTCGACCGGCCCGATCGGCCTTGGCGGCAGGTCCTGGGGAGCCCGGGGAACCATTCCCGGCGATTGCTACATCCCGCCCGAAGACTGGAGAGTCGTCCGGCTCGTGCGGACTCGTGGGTCTGGCTGGGCCAGTCTCGAATCGCCCGCAACAAGAACGCAAGACGATCGGGCCTGCCTCCGGATGGTGCCATGGCAGCCCTTTCTCACGAAAGCCGGCGCCTTACCCGAGGACCTCGGCTAGACGGCGGGCGGCGAGCTCCCGGTTGGGCAGGTCTCGCCGCCACGTTAAACCGACGAGTGCCGCGACTCCGATCCGGATCTGGTAGCAGCGCAGGCGGACGTCGAAGTCGGTGAGGTCGACCTCGTCAGCGCGCCAGTGATCGAGGGCCCGGCCGGGCAAATCGGCAGCGGCGAGGCCGGGAGCCCAGGGCGGCGCGCAGAACGCGAGCCAGGCCAGTTCGTAGAGGTGGTCGCCGTAAAGCGCGGACTGCCAGTCGATCAGCCCCGTGATGCGGGAACCTGACACGAAGACGTTGCCATGGAGGAGGTCCGAGTGCACGAGGTCACGCCGGCTTGGGCAGCGCCAGGAGAGCGCCTCCAGCTCCCGCATCCCTTCACCAAAGGTCCTTTCCGCGACCTCACTGCGCCGCAGATTGCGGCGCCAGGTGTCGCGGAAGGCTTCCGGCATGCCCGCGTCGACGGCGATCAGGAATTCGGACCAGTCGCGGTTACGACCGTTCCCTTTCTCGTCCCAGGGGCCGAACCCTTGCGATCCCGAGGTATCGGCGGTGCGCAGAGCGTCGAGGGTCGCGAGCAGGGAAGGGACGGCCGCTTCCGTGCGCTCGAGTCCGAGGTCCTCCAGAAAGTCTCCAGAGCAGCGGTCCGAGATCGCATAGTAGTCGTCGCCGTCCGCCTTGCCGATCTCGAGGACGTCCGGGATGGGCAGCGCAGGCGACGCGAAGCGGAGTGCCAATCGGTCCGCGTCGAAGGCGTGGCGATCGGGATTGAACCGCGCCACCAGGTCGCGTCCAGCGTGCCGAAACGCGTAAGCGCGCGACCACGCCCCTTGCGGTAGGTCGTCGCCCATCTCGACACCCTCACCGAACCGCCGGCGCAGGAACCCGTGCGCGGCCTTCGCATTTTCGCTCTCGCGATAAATTCGTGCGATACGGGCCATCATGCGCAGCGAAGGGCGGGCGTGGCAGGTCGGTGCACGGGTTGCACCGGTTAGCATGCGCTGCAAACGAGTTCAAAGGAAGACAGTCTCTGGTCAGGTGCACTCCGTCAAGGAGGTGGCGGAGGAGTTCGGGGTCAGCTGGGAAGTGGCGATGAACGCGGTCGCCGAGTTCGGCGAGCCGATGGTGGAAGACGAGGACCGAGTCGGTGACGTGGAGGAGCTGGGCGTCGACGAGACCTCCTTTCTGAAGTCGACAGCGACCCATTGCACGGAATACGCGACCGGCCTCGTCAATCTCGAGAAGCGGAAGATGATCGACTTCATCGAGGGCAACTCGGCGGAGGATCTGCGGCACTGGATAGACGAGCAGCGAAGGAGTGACTGCAAGGGATCAAGGTGGTGGCCACCGACCTCACCAACTCCTACCGCGCCGGGCTCTCACCGGCACTCGATCACGCGATCCGCGTCGCCGACCCCTTCCATGTCGTGCGCGTGGGCAACCGCGTCGTGGACGACGTTCGCCGCCGTGTGCAGCAGGAGGAACTTGACCACCGGGGCCGCAAAGGCGACCCGCTCGACAAGATCAGGCGGCTGGTGCTGCAGGGAGGCGAGAGGCTCAACGACCGGGGTTGGGAGCGGGTGCTGCTGGGCATCCAAGTCGGAGACCCCAATCTGGAAGTCACGATGGCCTGGCTGACCAAGGACGCCTTGCGCGCGATCTACGGGAGCAGCGACGTGGAACAGGCGACGTTGTTGCTGGACAACGTGATCGCGGCCTGCGAGGAGAGCAGATCCCGGAGATGCGGCGTCTTGGGCACTCGTCTACCGCCACGCCACAGGATTCTGAGAAGAGCCCGAAGACCGCCGACCAAGTCCTGACTCGAGCCCAGCGTCAACAGATTTCGGACGCAGGACACTAGACGGCCCAGGACGCGGTGAAGGCTTCAATCATCGCGCGACCAACGCTGCCAGCTCTCAGCTGACTCCACGTTGTGCCGGACAGACCGAGGCCGAGGCGAAGGCGGCCACTACCTGGATAACCCGGTTCAGTGGGATTCACACGCTAGGGTCGATGGGCCCTTTGCTGGGCACACTTGGCCACTCATGCCGAGGTAGATTATGAGGCGCCGAGGTTCTGTATGAAAGTCGACAGCGGTTCGCCAGCTTCCACCCGCTCTCTTGTCCAGGTGAATCGATCCGCCCAGCTGTGCATGGACCCAGGTTTAGTGGTGACAGCGGTCTGGTAGCCAGCCGCCGCAACTGCCTGGGTCACTTCGGAGTTGTAGGCGCCGGCGGGATAGGCGAAATCGAGCACGGGTTGGCCGATCAACGTCTCAAGCCTCGCCTTGGGCCTCACGAGCTCAGCTGGGAGCTGGGCCGCGGATAGCCTGGTGAGGCTTACATGGTTGAACGTGTGGGCACCAATCTCGATCCCATGGTGGCTAATATCGACGATCTGCCAGGTGCGCATACTGTGGCCGTTAGCATCATCGATGAAGCCCGAAATAATGAACGCCGTGGCGCTGAAGTGGCGCGCTCGCAGGATCGGGTAGGCAGCCGAATAGAAGTCGGCATGGCCATCGTCGAAGGTCAGCGCAACCGGCTTCAGTGGAAGATAGTTCTTCCCTTGCAAGTACCCGCGCACCTGCGCGATGGTGACTGGGTGGTACCCGTTCTCCGCCAGCCAATCCATCTGCTGCACGAACGCGTGCGGGCTGACCGTCAGACCCGCCCGGAGTTGTGGATCTGGGTCATTGGGTGGGACGAGACCGATGTAGTGATACATGAGGATCGGCACTTGGATCGTGACCATACCGGGGGGGATCGTTGCCACGGTGGGTGACGGTGGCGCGATGGGGTTCGGACTCGCCTTCGGCGCGACGCGGCGTGGCGTGGCGGAGGGCTGGCGAGCGGTCGGTCTGGTCGTGCCCCCGCAGCCAGCGAGCACGAGCAGCATGGCGGCGAGCGGTGCGATCATGCGCAACTGGCCTTGCCTTGTCGACACGCCGCCTACCTCTGCAGCCCGGGAAACTTCGCATCGCCTATGTGAAACAGCTGTTTGCACACGTTGGGGCCCCTCATGGCGAGCGCCCCTACCAGCCCGAGCCCGCTGCCGCACATTGTCTCGCGGCCGCTGCGGATCTGGATCTCGTACAGCGGCGAGAGGATCACCTTGATTAGTATTGTGATGACCATGATCGCATTCTGAAGGCGCTGATCACAGGGACGTCGTAGAAGAGGCTGTAGACAAAAGGTCAGTCCGGCGCCAATCGGCACCCCAAAGGACCGCCCACCCCAGCGTGTGCATGGGCAGAAGAGAAAATGAATAGCCGCTGAGGCTCAGTACCCATCGGTCTCAGCTTAGACCTTCCGCCTTGCGCGGCGCCGCTCGGAATTGTGCCCAGGCTGACGCGGCTGGCAGACTCCGTAGCGGCGCTTCTCCGGCGCTGACAGAGCCGCGTCCATCACGATGGGAGCTGCCGCAGGCGACGGGTGGTGACCGGCCGCTGGTACTGCGAGCCGAACGTCTGCTGCAGAAGGTAGTACTCGGTGCGCGGATGATCACCGGTGATGAGGGGCGCGTTGCCGGCAAAGCGAGCGATCTCTCCGTCCTGCGGCCAGCGCATGCTGTTCAAGATTTCAGGCCAGCTCCGGCCGCCGATGCGCCAGTAGTCCGGCGCGTCGCTGGTGTCCCGTGCGGCCTTTGGCATACCGAGGATGCGCGTGGCGTCCGCGGTGCCCCAGTTGAGGCTCCTGTCGGACCCCATGAGATAGGGTGGTGCGCCTGGCAGGAATCGAACCTGCTACCTCATGCTCCGCAGGCATGCGCTCTATCCGATGAGCTACAGGCGCACTGAGGCCCCGAAGGGGCAACCTGGTCATTCTACCGTTCCCGGTTCCGCGACCCGGGATCGGGCCTGAGCGAACTTGCGAAGCCACCCCGGCCCTACTGCATGCGGTGCTCCAGGCGCAGCGCGATCGGCCCGGCGAGCGACTCCGAGATGCCGAGCACCAGTAGGTAGGTCGTCAGCGCCCCCTCCCGCCACCACGCCAGGTAGAGCGGGGGCGCGGGCGTGGTCTGCGTCAACGTCCACGCATCCGCGGTGCCGAGCCCGGTCGCGATCCCGACCAACAGCCCCGCCTGGGAGCGATCGCCCGTTGGCGTCGGAAACCCGAGGACGCCGTGCTCGTATCCGCGGTGCGCCGCGGCATCGTCTCCGTACTGGACGACCCAGCTGAGTGCGGTCGCGCCGGCGCCATGGCCCAGCGGTGCGTCGCAGTCGGCGGCGCCCGCCGCATAGCCGGTCGTGTTCGCGCTCGTTGCACCGAGCCGGCGCAGCTGGGTCCAGCTCGACTGCAGCTCGCTCGCGGTCGAGGGCGCGTGCCGTCGCTGTGCCGCGATGTACTGCGACACGGCGCCCGACCAGGCGCACCGGACCCAGCCACCCGGCACGTCCGACCGCTGCAGCGCGACCGAGGCGGGCGCCGGTCCGGAGGGGCCGCCGGGCGAGCACGCGACGAGGACCAGAACGAAGCACGAAACGAGGCAGGCGTGGGCGAGCAGCCGGCCGGCGGTGAGGGAGCGCATCTGCCGGAAGAACGTACCTGGATCGGGCCGCCGCGCCCCGTCGAGAACGAAGGCCATCCCCCTACCGGCTTGAGGTCCACAGCGGCTGGCGGAGCCTCGAAGTGGACGCGCCGGAGCTCCCCATCGCCCTCGTCCCCGCTGCGTTCCAGTGGGGCGCGGGTGCTGCCGTCGCCGGCCGCCGGATGTCACCTTGCGATGAATTTCGAGGCGTACGCTCAGGCCCGTGGCTGAACCGACCGCCGGCCGGCGCACCGGACGCCGACCCGGTCCCTCGACGGCGCGCCGGCAGATCGTCGATGCGGCCCGCCGGCTGTTCGTCGCGCAGGGGTTCGACGGCACCTCGATGCGCGCGATCGCCCGCCAGGCCGGCGTCGACCCCGCGCTCGTTCTCCACTACTTCGATTCCAAGGAGACCCTGTTCGCGGCCGCGCTGCGGCCACCGATCGACCTCGAGGCGGCGCTCCGGGAGCTGCTCAGGGGGGATCGGGCGACGATCGGTGAGCGCCTGCTGCGAACGATCCTCGACGTGTGGGGCAAGGACCGTGAGGCGGACCTGTTGGTCGGCATCGCGCGTTCGGCTGTGACCAACGAGCGCGCGGCCGCCCAGCTGCGCCGTATCGCCGGGCCCGAGCTGCTCGGCGGGCTGACGCGCGCGCTCGGTCTCGACGAGCCGGAGCTGCGTGCCGCGATCGTCGCCTCGCAGGTGATGGGCCTCATCATGGCGCGCTATCTGATTCGCGTCCCCCTGCTCGCCGACGCCGAGCCGGCTCGGTTGGTCCGTCTCTACGCCCCGGCGATCCAGCGCACGCTGACCGACCCGCTCGACGCGACGGGATGACGGCGTCGAACTCGCGCGACGCCGAAGTCCCCTACCTACACCCCCGCCCTCCCTCCGGGGGCTGACCTCCAAGTACGCGATCCGCGCGGTTCAGTCAAGCGCCTTAACGGGGACCAATCAGCGCATGCGTGCATCCACCTCGCCTACTCCCAGGCGTCGACGCCGAACAGCCGGCGGCCGAGCGGTCCCATCGCCGCCAGCTGCCGCTCGTTGTAGCGGCCGGCCGGCGCCGGCGTCGCCGGGTTGTGCGGATGGTCGTCCCGGATGAAGAGCGTGAACTGCGCGACGCGGGGCACCGAGCTCCGGTTGTTCGACGCGGCATGCGGCATCAGGTGGTGCAGCAAGGCGAAGTCACCCGCCTCACCGACGACCTCGACGGTGTCCGGAAAGTCGTCGATCCGCTTCCACTGCCCGTACAGCTGACGCCCCTCCGAGCTCGCCCTCGCCT
>JBAPVZ010000685.1:0-1691 GCA_049283435.1 Candidatus Dormiibacterota bacterium | reverse complement strand
GACTCGGACCGTGATCGGCCCGGCTGCGCCCGGCACCGCGCGCACCCAGACGGCGCCGGAGCCGCCCGTCGCCGCGAGCGGGATCCCGCCGTTCCGGAGGGTCACCGTCAGCGTTGCCGTCTGGCCGGGATCGATCAGTGCGGGGCTCACCGTGCTCTCCAGGCTCGCGACCAGGCCGGTCAGCGTGCCCGGCCCCTCGACGGTGACGGTCGCGTCGCCCTCGACGTAGGGCCGGGGCGCACCGAAGCGGTCGACGCTCTGGATCGCAATTCGAGTCCCGTCGGTGCCGTCGCCCTGGATCGTGTCGTCGTCGGCCTGGACCTGCAGATGATCCCCGTGGTTGCTGCCCGAGCACCGCCGCGTCCCGACCAGCCGGCCACCGGCGTAGCCGTCGATGCGCAGATCCGGCTGCTGCGAGCCGTCGACGCCGGAGACGTCGAGCGCGAACGGCGCGTGCGCCAGATGCGGAAAGCGACTCGTTTGCGGCTGCAGCGTCACCTGGGCGGCGCTGCCGACGGAGACCTGCAGCTGATCGCAGTTGGACCAGATCAGGGCGTCCGCGCCGAGCGTCGTGACCGGCGACGTGGGGCCGAAATCCCAGGCGAACGACGGTTCGATGACGACGCGCTGGGCAGGATCGACCTGCGCCCCGTACATCAGCGCGCCCGGCTTCGGGTTGCGGAACCCGTCGACGACGCCGGGCGTCTTGATGTGCTGGTCCTGGTAGCCGCTGAGCGATGCGTAGTCGAAGCCGGCCCAGCAGAGGATTCCGGCGTAGGCCTGACTCGGATCCTGCACCAGGCTGTGCGCCTCGGCGTGGAGGATCGCCTGCTGCTGCTGGCTCGACTGGTCGCTCTTGCGCTCGAAGAAATGGGGCGGGAGCAGCGCGCCGACCGATTCGGTGACGAGATACGGCTTGCCTGGCGTCGGCGGCTGCAGGTGCACGGTGGCGGTGCCGTCGGGATTCGGCGTGCTGCCGTAGTCGTCGTACGCGTAGACGTCCTGCACGTAGCTCGGATAGTTCCAGCGCGTCTGGGTGCCGCCGGTGGGACGGTCGGGGTCGGAGGCCTTCGCGAGCTGCTTCGCGGTCGTCGCGTCGGCGACGGCGGGGAACGTCTCGTTCGGCTGCGCGCCCCAGATGACGACCGAGGGCCGGTTGCGATCGCGGACGACCATCGCCGTCACGTTTCCGAACCAGAGGTCCTTCCAGGCGGTGTCGCCGATGTAGCCCCAGCCCGGCACCTCCTCCCACACCAGCAGGCCGAGCTCGTCGCAGGCGTCGAGGAAGGCCGGGGACTGCGGGTAGTGCGAGCAACGCACCATGTTGCAGTTGAGGACCTGGCGCAGCAGCTGGGCGTCCCTTCGCTGGACGCGCTCGGGCATCGACATGCCGCCGTAGGGGTAGAGCTGGTGGCGGTTCAGACCGAACAGGAAGTATCGCCGGCCGTTGAGATAAAACCCGTCGACCTCGAAGGACGCTTCGCGGAAGCCGGTCCGTACGCTCGTCTGGTCGAGCCGGCCGCCGGCGTTCGAGAGCGCTGTGTCGACCCGGTAGAGCGCCGGGTGCTCCGGGCTCCAGAGATCGATGCCGGGCAGATTCGGGAGCGTCGCGGTCGCGACCGTCAAGGTGCTCGCCGCGGCGTTGATGGGAACGGTCGCCGTCGCGATCGGGCGCCCGCCGGTGGCAGGCG
>JBAPVZ010000684.1:0-11208 GCA_049283435.1 Candidatus Dormiibacterota bacterium | reverse complement strand
CGTGGCGAAGACGAGGTGGGGGGCGCCGGGCCGAGGCCGGCCGGCGACGACGAGGTCATCACCGCCTGGGGCGTCGTCATCGAGGGGTATGTCGGGACGCAGGCGAGGGTGATGGGCGAGGTCGCGACGCAATGTGGCCTGCAGCCGGCGCCGTTCGACATCCTGCTGCGCCTCCTCCGCACGCCCGGCTGCCGGCTCCCGATGACGCAGCTGGCGCGCGAGGCCGCGCTCTCCAGCGGCGGCTTCACGAAGGTTGCCGACCGGCTCGTCGCCGCCGGGCTCCTCTGCCGGGAGCCGAGCGCCCATGACCGCCGCGTCGTCTACGCCGTGCTCACCGAGCCGGGCCGAGCGCTCGCCGACCGGGCGCGGCGCGTCTGCGCGGAGGCGATCCGCCGCTACGTGCTGGAGCCGCTCGGACCGGAGCCCGCCACCGCCCTCGGCGAGGCGATGCAGCTGCTCCGGGCGCGCCACTCGGGCTGAGTATGGGATTTACGGGACTGTCGGGTGCCGTACCGTGGTGCTCCAGATGCTCTGGCCAAGGAGATTGGTGATATGACCGACGTGAGCGAAGCCTCCCTGCCCCGCCGGCTCGACGAGCGGGGCTACCTGGTGGTGGAGGACGTCCTCGACCCGGAACGGGATCTGCGCCCCCTCCTCGCCGAGTACGCGGCGGTGCTGGACCGGGTGGCCGGTGAGCTGCACGCCCAGGGCAGGGTGGCCAGCACGTACGAGGAGCTCCCGTTCGGGCGCCGGCTCATCCGGCTCACTCGCGAAAGCGGACACAGCCTGAGCCAGCACTTCGACGTCAGCCTGCCCCAGACCGGCATCCGCTCCGACACCCCGATCCACACCGGCGCGGCCTGCTTCCGGCTGCTGACGAATCGCCGCCTGCTCGACCTCGCCGAGCGCTTCGTCGGTCCGGACGTCTGCCTGAGCCCGGTTGGTCACGTGCGCATCAAGCTGCCCGAGGACACGCTTGCCGAGGGGACCGACGGTCTGATGGCGAAGATCCCCTGGCATCAGGACAACGGGGTGGTGCTGCAGGAGGCCGACGACTCCGAGGTGCTCACCGTGTGGCTCCCGATCAACGAGGCGACGATCGAGAACGGCTGCCTGCAGGTGCTCCCGACACCGCGTTCCCAGGCGCTCATCGAGCACTGCCCGACCGGCAAGGGCGGGACGCACATCCCCGATCCCCTGATCGACGAGACCCGGGCCGTCGCGCTGCCGATGCGCCCCGGCAGCGTGCTGCTGCTCCACCCCCGCACCGTCCACAGCTCGCTCGAGAATACAAGCGCGGACCAGGTCCGGATCAGCATGGACCTCCGTTACCAGCCGGTCGGGCAGCCGACGGGCCGGCCCATGTTTCCCGAGTTCGTCGTGCGGTCGCGGTCGCATCCCGACCAGGTCGTAGGCGACCCGGCGACGTGGTCGCGCCGGTGGCTCGAGGCGCGGGCGCGGCTCGCGGAGGACCGCCCGAGTTCGTTCAACCGGTGGGATCCGAACTCCCCTCTCTGCGCCTGACGGCTCGGTCTGCGCAGCGACCCAGCCCAGGTGCGTCGACCGGCGACCGGCGTCCCTCGCTCCGACGTCCCGCCACTCGCGGCGGTGGCGACGTGCTCGTGTCTTGACGCGCCTCTCCGGCGTGTGCACACTTGCGGACAGCCAACATTCGAGCGTGGGTGGTTGAAGCTGGACGCTGGCGCAGGCGTCGGGATTCCGACGCCGGTTGCCGCGTTGCCCGGAGCGGGTTCGATGGGAGGCAGGACGTGGGTTTGCAGGATCCTCGGCGGGCGTTCACGCGCCGCCAATTTCTCGGCTACCTTGGCGCCGGCGGCGCCGCGCTCGGGCTCGCCGCCTGCGGTGGGTCGAGCGGCGGCTCGGGCTCGCCGCACCTGACCAACGGGTCCTCCGCCCAGCTGCCGAGCTGGCTGCAGTCGGAGGCGAAGCAGTATCGCGGCCGTTCGCTCAACGTGGTCGCGTCCCAGCAGTACTTCGCCACGACGAACCAGGACTTCGTGAATGCCTGCCAGACCTTCGGCAAGCTGACCGGGACCAACGTCACCGTGGCCGTCATCAACGTCGACACCGGGAATATCGTCTCGCGAGAGGATTCGGCGGTGAAGTCGGGCAACGGGCCGGACATCGGATTCGTCGACGCCAGTCGATTTGCCGCCGAGTACTACCAGCTCGGCGACCTCCAGCCCGTGACCGACGTCGTGAACGAGCTCTCGAGCCGGTACGGGCCGCCGCCCGACGTCAACAAGATCCTTCTGCAGTACGGCCCCAACAAGGACTGGTACGGGATCCCCTACTTCTCGATCACGAACGGTTGGTTCGTGCGCAAGGACTGGCTGCAGGAGAAGGGGATCAAGGACAGCGAGTTCAAGACGCTCCAGCAGGCGAGAGACGTCGCGCTCGAGATCTCGGATCCCTCCCAGCAGCGCTACGGGTGGGGCATGACGTTCAACAACGGCGGTGACGGCACGAACACGATCGGCACGGTCCTGAACGCGTGGGGCGCCGCGGTCGCGAGCAACGACGGCACCAAGGTGGTCTTCGGGAACGGGCCGGAGACGACCGACGCGGTGACCTTCCTCGCCGATCTCTACTCGAACCCGAAGTACAAGCCGATGCTGCCGCCCGGCGTCCTCAGCTGGACGGACACCAGCAACAACCAGGCCTGGCTCGCCGGCATCATCGGGCTCACGACGAACGCGTTCAGCCTCTACGCGCAGTCGAAGGCGGACAACAACCCGGTCTACGGGAAGACCCGCATCTTCGACGGCTTCACCGGTCCGGCGATCAAGCAGCCGATCCTGATCCCGGCCTCGCAGGCGTTCGTGCTCTTCAAGGGGGCCCGCGAGCCGGGGCTGGCGAAGCTGCTCGCGAAGTATCTCGTGTACGGGGCCCCGCTGCTCCAGATGGTCAAGGATTCGGTCGGGCTCGTCCTCCCGGCCTACCAGAACATCTGGACGTCGAACAGCTATTACCTGCACGGCGACCCGTCGTTCGGGACACTGCACACGGAGATGTCGGAGCCGCTGCCCGTCAAGACGACGACCGGCCTCGCCTTCCCCCAGACGCCCAGCCCGGGGTCGCAGGCCGTCAACAGCTCCTACCCGCTGAACGACATGCTCGCCTCGATCGTGAGCAAGAAGGCGACGATCAAGGAAGCGATCGCGACCGCCAAGCAGCGAATCATCCAGATCTTCGAGCAGCAGGGGCTTCCGCAGTAGCTCGCACGGGCCGCGCCGCAGCCCGCCTCGGCGCTGTCACCGCCGCCTCCGGCAAGATGGGGGGTGGGCGGTGGCAGCGAACAACCGCGAGGAGGGTCTCAGTGAAGCTCGAAGAACGAACGACCGTCAGGCTCGGGGCGGGTCCCGGCGCGGTCGATGAGCGGCAGCTCGCGCTGACCGCGAACCGGGTCCGGCAGGACCTCATGGAGATGCTGTGCGCCGCGGGGTCGGGCCACTCGGGCGGCCCGCTCGGCATGGCGGACGTGTTCACCGCGCTCTACTTCGCGGTCGTGAACGTCGACCCCGAGCAGCCGCTGAAGCCGGATCGCGACCGCGTGCTGCTCAGCAACGGGCACATCTGCCCGGTGTGGTACGCGACGCTCGCCGAGCGTGGGTTCTTCCCGACCTCCGAGCTGCTGACGCTCCGGAAGCTGGGAACCCGGCTGCAGGGACACACCCACATCGGCGAGCCGCCGGGCGTCGAGAACAGCTCCGGTCCGCTCGGCCAGGGTCTCTCGCAGGGCATCGGGCACGCGCTCGCCGCCCGGCTCGACGCCGCCCGCTGGCGGACGCACGTGATGCTGTCCGACGGTGAGCATCAGGAGGGGCAGATCTGGGAGGCGATCCTCTACGCGGGCTCGCACCACCTCGCCAACCTGACCGCCTGGGTCGACCGCAACTACATCCAGATCGACGGCGACACCGAGGACATCCTCGCGCTCGGCTCGCTGGCCGAGAAGTACCACGCGTTCGGCTGGCACGTGCTCGAGATCGACGGGCACAACCTGCGCGCGATCGTCGACGCCGCCGCCCTCGCGTCCGCCGTCGGCGACCGGCCGACGGTCGTCATCTGCCACACGATCCCCGGCAAGGGCGTCGACTTCATGGAGCGCGACTACCGCTGGCACGGCGTCCCACCGAACCGGGAGCAGGCGGACGAGGCGCTCGCCCAGCTGCGGCGCGAGCAGGCGGCACTGGAGGCCGGAGCATGACCACACTCGAGACGGCGCTGGTCGGTGACGTGACCGGCGAGCTGCCGAAGAAGGGCTGTCGCGCGGGGTTCGGGCAGGCGCTGGTGGAGCTCGGGGAGCAGCTGCCCGAGGTCGTCGCGCTGACCGGCGACCTCGCCGACTCGACACGGGTCGCGCCGTTCGCCGAGGCGTACCCGAAGCGGTTCTTCGACATGGGCGTCGCCGAGCAGAACATGATGGGCGTCGCGGCCGGCCTCGCGATCGCGGGCAAGGTGCCGTTCCTCACCTCCTACGCGACCTTCTCCCCGGGTCGCAACTGGGACCAGTTCCGGGTGGCGGTCGCCTACACGCAGGCGAACGTCAAGGTCGTCGGCGCGCACGCCGGTCTGTCGGTCGGCCCCGACGGGGCGACGCACGAGGCGCTGGAGGACCTGGCGATGGTCCGCGTGCTGCCGGGCGTCACCGTCGTCGTGCCGTGCGACTACGAGCAGGCGCGGCTCGCGACGCACGCGCTCGCCCGGCATCGGGGCCCGGCCTACATCCGCTTCGGTCGCGAGAACACGCCCGTCTTCACGACCCCGGACACGCCGTTCGAGCTGGGGCGCGCCCAGGTGTTCCGCGAGGGTTCGGACCTGACGATCGTGGGCTGTGGCCCGCTCGTCCACGAGGCGCTGCTCGCGGCGGCGCAGCTGGCCGAGGAGGGCATCTCCGCGCGGGTCGTCAACTGCCACACGCTGAAGCCGCTCGACGTCGAAACGCTCGTCCGCTGCGCCGAGGAGACCGGTGCGATCGTGACCGTCGAAGAGCACCAGGTGACCGGCGGGCTCGGCGGTGCGGTCGCGGAGGCGCTCGGCGAGCACCGGCCGACGCCGATGGAACGGGTCGGCATGCCGGACAGCTTCGGCGAGTCGGGCAAGGCGGCCGAGCTGCTCGAGAAGTGGGGGCTGACGGCACCGGCGATCGTGCGCAAGGCGAAGTCGGTCGTCGCCCGGAGAATGAAAGGGCTCGACTAGCCTCGCCTCGCCTCGCGCGGGTCGCCCCCGGAATTGGGCCGATTGCCGGCAAGCGGACGCGTCGCGGCCAGAAAGAGCGACCGTTCGCCGGCGTTCGGCCCCTTCCGCAGACGGCTCAGGCCTGGACGCCGAACGTCTCGTGGAGGCCGCTCGTGCCCCTCGCTGTGACCTCGACGGCCCGCGTGCTCGGTGAGCGGCGCACCCAGTCGAGCTGCAGGAGGCGATCGAGCAGTCCGCGACCGAGCGCCCCCGCCAGATGGTGGCGCTGCTCGGTCCAGTCGACGCAGTAGCGGACCGCCGGACGTCGTGGCGGCAGCTCGACGCCGAATTCGGCGAGGAAGCAGCGGCCGCGGTCGGTGAGGCGGTAGTCGACGTCGTGGCCCCACCCGGTCCGTCGGTCGTGCACGGCGCGGTCGGGATCGAACGTGCCGTCGCCGCCGGTCAGGCACTCATCCGCGAGCAGACTCCCCATGATCCCGACGCCGAGGCGGCCCGCCAGATGGTCGTAGCAGGTGCGGCCCGCTCGCAGTGCGTCGGCGCGCGTGCTCTGGCGCAGCGAGCGCACCGGTTGGGCGGGCGCGAGCTCCATCATCGATTCCAGCAGGCGGCCGACGGCCGGGCCGGCGAGACGAAAGAAACGCTGGCGCCCCTCCTGCTCGACCGTCAGCAGGCCGCCGCCGACGAGCTTGCCGAGGTGACTGCTCGCGGTGGCCGGGCTCACGCCGGCTTCGATCGCGAGGCGGCTGGCCGGCAGCGCGCGCCCGTCGTCGAGCGCGAGGACCATCCGGCAGCGGCCGGCATCGGCGAGCAGCGCGGCGACCGAGGACAGGTCGGCATCGCCGCGCGCAACCCTGAGCGTCGCCGGCGGCAGCGATGTCGCGGTCGTGTGCATGGCCACCATGCTAGCGACCGATCGATTCGACCGGGATCGAAGCATTCGGCACCGACCGTAGAGGCATGCGGCGCGCTCGGGGTGGCCGTCCTAGGCCCTGGTGCTGGCGGCGTCGGCGCGCGCCGGCGGCCATCTCTCACTCGCGGCGCCGCTCCTCGTTGCCGCTCTCGGCTACGTGGTTGCGGTCGGTCTCGCGTGGGTGGCGGCGCGTGCGAACACCACGTGATGGGGTGGCGTCGCGCGGCCGGTCGGCAGCAAAGGCATCACGGGGTGACGGCGATCGCGTGCGACGACTGCTCGCGGTAGGGCTCCGGCAGCGGTGCCACGACCGGTTCCCAGCAGGCGCCGCCGTCCGCAGATCGAAAGACGCCCCGATTGTTGGCCGCGTAGAAGACGCCGTGCTCGGCCGGGTTGGCCGCCAGCAGCGCGCGCGTCGTGCCCGGCCCCTCCGGCAGCCCCTGAACCCGCTGCCAGGGGCTCGAGTCCCGGCGCCGATAGACCGTCGAGTCAGCTGAACGCGGGCTGTGCGCCTGCAGGGGCGACGCCGCCGCGGAGACGACGACCGTGTCGGGATTCCCAGGGTCCACCGCGAGCCCGTAGAGGTAGTGGAGCTCGATGCCGTCGTCCGGCTGTGTCCAGGTGTCGCCGCCGTCGCGGCTCTCGTTGTAGCCATGCCCGGGCGCCGCAAAGCCGTCGCCGGCCGCCGAGTACAACCGGCCGGGGGCGTCAGGATGCGCCGCGAGTGTGTGCGTGTCCCAGGGGCCGTCCGGGACCCGGTCCGTCCAGGTCTCGCCGGCGTCGGCGCTGCGGACCAGCGCTCCGGCCTCGATGCAGACGTAGAGACCCTCGGGCGCCGCCGGGTCGAGCGTGATCCACCGGACGTGGCTCGTCTCCGGCTGGGGTGGAAAGCTCCAGGTGGGGGCGGATGGCAGGGCGCGCAGAGCAGCCAGCTCCTCCCAGCGCTGCCCGGCATCCTCGGTGCGCCAGATCGCGCTCGGGTTGATCCCTGCGTAGACGGCCGCCTCACCCGGCGCCACCGCGACCGCGCTGACATCGCTCGTGCTGAGGCCATCGCCCGCCGGTTGCCAGGTGGCGCCGCCGTCGGCAGTGCGCCAGAGGCCGCCACCGACCGTTCCGCACCAGATGCGTTCTGGGTTCGCGGGGTCGGCCGCCAGGCAGCGCGGCGCCGTGCCCTCGAGCCGCGCCTCGGCCTTCCATCCGCCGCCGTCGCCGCGAACGACGAGCAGCCCGCCGTCCAACGCCACCGCGATCGTCGTCATGTCGCACCTCCCGTAGCTCGCTGATGCTCGCATTCACGTTACCGCTGCCGGCGGCATCCGGGAGCCGGCGGCGGCCGGCGGGAAATGCCTCGGGGTCGTACGTGGCGCGGGATTGCTCACGATGCTTGCGCAGGCGGGTCGGGTGGGCTGACCCCGTTGGAAACGCCCGAATCCTCGCGCACAGGCGCACCGGGTGGAGTCGGCGCCCTCGCTGCCCTCTCCGACTCTGGCCGACCGGCCCGGCCCCATGGCGAGTTCGGCACCGCCCGTCCTCCGCTCGACGCTTTACGATGCGGCCGCACGGGGGAGCGTCGCTGCCCGCTTGACAAGGGGGCACCCTCGCTCTAGGTTTGCAACGTTGTAAAGCATGGTGGCCCCGCAGAGCGCGGGAGGCGCGTGGGAGGCATCTCATGGACGGATCGAACGAAGTCGGGCGCCGGTTGCTCGACCGGAGGCAGTTCCTCGTCGGGGCGGCGTCGCTCGCCTCGGTGGCGGGGCTCGCCGCGTGCGGCACCTCGCTGAACGGCGGCGGCTCCAGCAACGGCGGCAGCAGCGGCGGTGGTGGCGGCAAGGTCACCCTGACGCAGTACTACCACGAGTACGGCGAGGCGGGCACCGAGCAGGCCGTTCACCGCTACGCCCAGCAGTACATGAAGCAGAACCCGAACGTGACGGTCAACATCCAGTGGGTTCCCGGCGACTACGCGACGAAGCTGAACACGGCGATCGCCGGCCCCAACCCGCCGGACGTCTTCGAGACGTCGCCGACGGTCCAGATGGTGCAGCAGAAGCAGATCGCCCCGCTCGACGACATCTTCACCGCCGCCGACAAGGCCGACATGTACTCCAACGTCCTCGCCAACAACACGATCAACGGCCACATCTACGGCGCGAAGATCGTCACCGACGTCGGGCTGCTCTACTACCGCAAGAGCATGCTGAAGCAGGCGGGCGTCAGCCCCCCGACGACGACCGACGAGCTCGTCTCGGCGGCCAAGAAGTTGACACAGGGAAAGGTGAAGGGACTCTTCCTAGGAGACGACGGCGGCGTCGCCGCGCTCTACGAGCTGCTCCCGCAGGCGAACGGCGTGCAGCTCATCCAGAACAACAAGATCGCGTTCGCGACTCAGGCCGCGGCGCAGGCGTTGCAGGTTCTGGTCCAGCTCAACCAGCAGAACTCGCTGCTGCTCGGCTACCAGCCCGACTACCTGGAGCCCGACGCGTTCATCAACGGGCTCTGCGCGATGCAGTGGACCGGGCTCTGGGTGATGCCGGCCGTGAAGAAGGCGCTCGGCGACGACTTCGGCGTCATCCCGCTGCCGGCGGTGAGCTCGGCGGGCAAGCCGACGACGTTCCTCGGCGGCTGGTCCGAGTGTGTCAGCGGGAAGTCGAAGAATCTCGCGGCGGCGAAGAAGTACGTGCAGTGGCTCTGGATCACCAACAAGGCCGGCCAGAAGGACTTCAACCTGTCCTACGGGTTCCACCTGCCGCCGCGGAAGAGCATCGCCGACACCGCCACGGCGCTGAAGAGCGGTCCGGCGAAGCAGGCCGTCGACATCCTGAACAAGTACGCGGTGTACGCCCCGGTCACGTGGGACAACACGATCAACACCTACTACACGAACGCGGTCAGCGCGATCGTGCAGAAAAGGCTCAGCGTCGCGGCGTCAATGTCGCAGCTCCAGAGCGCGCAGCAGCAGTCCCAGAGTGAGCTGACCCAGGAACTGAACGGATGAGCGTGAGCGTCGCTGCGGCGCCTTTGAAGCGCACGCGCCGGCGCGGCCGCAGCTACGCGCTCCCGTTCTTCTTCTTCACGGGGCCGCTGCTGATCGGCCTTGCCATCTTCACGTTCATCCCGATCGTCTGGGGCTTCCTGCTGAGCTTCAGCCGCGGGCGGGGCTCGGTCGCGGTCGGTCCGTGGGTCGGCGTGCAGAACTACGCGACGCTGCTCGAGGACCCGGCGTTTCGCGAGTCGCTGGCGACGATCGTCGCGTACACGATCATCATCGTGCCGGTCACCTTTGTGATCTCGCTCGGGCTCGCGCTGCTCGTCAACCAGGCCCACGCCGGCCGCGCCTTCTTCCGCACCGTGTTCTTCATCCCGTTCGCCGTGTCGTACGTGGTGGCGTCGCTGGTCTGGAAGCTGGGCCTGTTCAACGTGCCGAGCGGCGCGATCACCGAGTTCCTCTCCCTGTTCGGACTGCCCTCGATCGCGTTCATCTCGACCGCCTCCCCGCCGCTCTACTGGGTCGTGCTCGCCTCGGTGCGGCTCTGGCTGCAGGTCGGCTACTACATGATCATCTTCATCGTCGGGCTGCAGGAGATTCCCGAGCAGCTGTACGAGGCGGCGCGGACCGACGGCGCCCGTCGCTGGTCGACGTTCTGGCGGATCACGATGCCGATGCTCCGCAACACCTCGGTCGCGATCCTGATCCTGCTGCTGATCAACGCGTTCCAGGCGTTCGACGAGTTCTACAACATCATGGGTGGTGAGCTCGGGGGCGCCAACGCCTCGCTCGCGAGAACGCCGCTCGAATACCTCTACAGCACCGCGCTGGGCAGTCAGGACTACGGTCAGGCTGCTGCCGGCTCGTTCATCCTGACCGCCCTGATCGTCCTCGTGTCGGTGATCCAGGCACGTGTCTTCGGGTTCGGCGGGAGCATGGACTGATGGAGTCGACGATCCGGCGCACGCATCGTCGCAGCCACCGCGCCAGCTGGTGGGCCGGCAAGGCGGTCGTCTACGTCGCGCTGATCCTGCTCGCGCTGCTGCTCCTGTTCCCGTTCTTCGTCATGCTGCGCGACGCGTTCATGACGCAGGCCGAGGTGGGGGCGATCAACTGGTCCTGGCTACCGTCCACGTTCACGACCACCGCCTTCACGACCCTGTTCAGCGACCCCGTCGCGCCGGTCCTCGGCAGTCTGCTCAACTCGGCGATCATCTCGGTCGTCACCGTCGTCTTCACGCTGCTGTTCGCGTCGATGGCCGGGTTCGGGCTCGCGCGCGTCCCGTTTCGCGGCCGCCAGGCGGTGTTCTACCTGATCCTGTCGGCGATGATGATCCCGAGCGCGACGACGTTCGTGCTCACCTACATCATCGTCGGCACCCTCGGAGGCATCAACACCCTGTGGGGCATCATCGTGCCCGGTCTCTTCCAGGTCTTCTCGACGTTCCTCTTCCGGCAGCACGCGCTCGGGTTTCCTCGCGAGATCGAGGAGGCCGGGCGGGTCGACGGGCTCGGCTGGTGGGGCATCTACTGGCGCCTGCTGCTGCCCAACTCGCGCGGCATTCTCGCGGCGCTCGGCGTGCTCTCGTTCATCGGCAGCTGGAACGGCTTCCTGTGGCCACTCGTGATCGGGCAGACCTCGTCGGCGTGGACGATCCAGGTCGTGCTGTCGACGTTCATCACCCAGCAGACGTCGAACTACCCGGAGCTGTTCGCCGGCGCGATCGTCGCGATCCTGCCGCTCATCGTCGTCTTCCTCGTGCTGCAGCGATTCATCGTCCGGGGCGTGACGTTGTCGGGCGTCAAGGGCTGATGGTCTGCCTGCGAAGTGACCTGGCCCCGGCTCCCACGTGGCCGAATGCCGGCAAGGCGCCCCCATCTCGCGGCGTGAAGCGAAGCAATGCCGGCAACCGGCCCCTTCCTTGCGGTGCAGCAGGTGGGCCGGGCAGGCCAGCTCGGTCTTTCGCCGGCCGGCCGGGAGGAGGGTGCTGATGGCAGCGGAGGCAGCCGGCCGCGCGTCGCAACCGCGACCGGAGCATCCCCGCCCCCAGCTCTTCCGTCCCGACTGGCGGAACTTGAACGGCGG
>JBAPVZ010000683.1:0-1820 GCA_049283435.1 Candidatus Dormiibacterota bacterium | reverse complement strand
GTCCAGCGCCGTCCCGACGACATCGTCTGAGGGGTCCACGCTCACGGTCCCGGTACGCGCATCGACGAGCACAGAGCTGCCCGAGGGAAGGTCGTCGCTGCCGGGAACGCCGACCACGGCGACGAGTCCCATCGAACGCGCCAGGATCGCCGTGTGCGACGTGGGTCCCCCCTCCCGAGTGACGATAGCGAGCACCTTCCTCAGGTCGATACTGGCGGTATCGACGGGGGCGAGGTCGTCGGCTACGAGGATGAACGGATCGTCGGAGTCGGGGATGCCAGGCGGTTCGAGACCGCGCAGTCGGGCGATGACTCGGGCGGATACGTCACGCAGGTCAGCAACACGGCCAGCCATCACTCCCCCGGCGCTTTCGAACATGACCTGAAACGCCTGGAACGACTCGAAGACGGCGCGTTCGGCCGAGCGCCCGGCGGTCGTGCGTGCTCGAACGTCCTCGAGGATCGTCGGGTCCTGGGCCATGAGCGCTTGCGCTCCGAGCACCGACCGCGCCTCCTGGTTCGCGCCGGAGGCGGTCGCCGCGAGCTGTTCCGCCGTCTCGGCGAGCGCGCGGGCTGCGCGGGCGTACTCCTCGGTCGGATCAGCCGCGATCTGGTCGGCGGCCGGCTCGGCAAGCGGCGGCGGCATCCGCAGCACGTTTCCGGCGGCGGCGCCGCTGCCGATGCCGATGCCGTGCAGGAGCGTCGGATGGTCCCTCATCCCATCCACCCTAGAGCTCTCACGGCCGGCGCACCCGCACCCCTCGAATCGTGAGCGCAGCCGGATGCCGGATGGCCGCTCTGCCCATACTCTGGTTGCGTGGCGAACGAGCGCGGGGATATCGAGCAGGGGGACCGAGTCGACGCGGATGCCGATGGTGATGCCGCGAAGGATGCTGAGCAGCGACCGTCGTTCATCGAGCGGGTGAAGCTGCTGGTTCTGCGCATCCAGCAACTGCGTCCGGTGCGGGTCATCCAGCAATTCGGGCAGCGGCAAGGGAACCTTCTTGCCGCGGGAATGTCCTACCAGGCGCTTTTCGCGATCTTCGCGGCCATCTGGCTGATCTTCTCCGTAGCCGGAATCTGGCTGACATCCAACCCTGCGCTGCTGCACTCCTTCATCAGCGTGCTGAACCGGTCGGTCCCCGGACTGATCGGTTCCGGCGGGGCCATTTCCGAAGACGCCCTTACACGGGTCAGCGGCACACTCGGCTGGACGGGCATCATCGCCGCCGTCGGGTTGCTTCTGACCGCGACCGGCTGGCTCTCGTACACGCGCACGGCGGTGCGCGCGATGTTCCGCCTCGGCAACGATCCGACCAACCCCGTGCTACAGAAGCTGCGCGACCTCGGCCTCGCATTCGTGTTCGGCATCCTTCTTATTGCGGCCGCACTCGTGTCCCTGATCAGCACGGCGGTGATTCGCGAGCTGTTCGCCCTGTTCGGCATCTCGCACGATTCGTTCTGGTCGTTCGCCTCTGGCAGCGCCATCGGCTTCCTGATCACCGCTGCTCTGAACACGATCACCTTGGCAGGCATGTTCCGGCTGCTCTCGCATCTTGCGATTCCTCTGCGCCGACTCCTCGTCGGAGCTCTGCTCGGTGGTATCGCGCTCGCCGTGCTCAGCACGCTCAGCGGACTCGTCCTGGGAGGCGCGAGCAGGAACCCGCTCGCCGCATCCTTCGCCGTCATCATCGGTCTCCTCATCTGGTTCAACCTGGTCTGTCGGGTGCTGCTCATCGCCGCCAGTTGGATAGCGGTCGGCATGGCGGATGCTGGACTGTCGGCCAAGCGCACCAGCGCAGAGGAACGGGCTGCCGAGTT
>JBAPVZ010000682.1:0-5111 GCA_049283435.1 Candidatus Dormiibacterota bacterium | reverse complement strand
GGATCAGGAGTGGCGTCCCGGCGTAGCGATGCGCCTGCCAGGAGGGGGACCGGCGGCGATACTCGGCGACGTCCTCCTCAGGTGACCTACCGAGGTGATACGCCGCCTGCATCTCCTCGCGGTAGGCCTGGCTCTTGTAGGCCATCCGCGCGACCAGGTCGCTCACCGGGACGCACACGTACGCGGCGGCGAAGGCCTCGGGGTGGTCGAAGATGTTGAGCAGCGCGTGCATCCCGCCATGGCTCCAACCAACGATCCCGACGCGCTCGGGATCGAGGAACGGGTAGCTGTCGAGCGCGAACTGCCGCGCAGCGAACGTGTCCTCCGTCTCCAGCCCGCCGTAGTCGATCTGCTCGAAGAGTCCGCGCCCGTAGCCGGTGCTGCCCCGGAAGTCGGGCGCGATCACCGTGTAGCCCTGCGCCAACAGCTCG
Source organism: Candidatus Dormiibacterota bacterium (assembly GCA_049283435.1). GTDB lineage: Bacteria > Chloroflexota > Dormibacteria > Dormibacterales > Dormibacteraceae > CAVTSA01. Next base: position 4,680 of record JBAPVZ010000682.1, on the reverse strand, counting down.
CGTAGCGCGTTCGCATTGCTCGACCCGTAGTTCGCGTGGATCCCGCCGTGCGGGTGCACGAGCAGCGGCTGCTTGCGCGAGCGGTCCAGCTCGCGAGGCAGGAAGACGTATCCCTGCAGCACGACCGGATTGCCCGCGCCCTGGGCCGTCGGATTGGGTTCGTTGCGGGGTGGAGGTCCCGTGAACGTGACGAGATCGATCTCGGCCAGGTCCCCCAGCCGCTGGAAGAACATGAGATCGTCGATCTGCCGGTGCAGCACGTCCAGCTCGTGCCGCTGATCCTCGACGAATTTCTGGAATCGAGCCCCCAGCCCGTCAGCCTCGCTGTTCATCTGCACTCCTCCTGGTCGTCGCCGGCGGCCTTCAGTGTTGCAGTTCGCGTGGCCGCACCGCGGTGGGCGGGTGCCGACGCGGTGTGCATGGGCTCACCAAGCTGGGTATTGAATCGGCGGTGCAGAAGCTTGACGCACGAGGGGAGCTGCGCGCATTGGCAGCCGGTCAAAGCCGGTTCGGAGAATATCGGCGGCCAATGTCCTGCCGCCGTCCGGGTGGTCACGCTAACATGCGGGCGATGGCATCGGGGGCGGGCGAGCGCTGGATTCGGCGGGACGCATGGGGCACCGCGCAGCATGCAGCGGTCGTGCTCGCGTTGCTGTTGCTCGTCGCCTGCCAGGCGCCGTGGGACAACCCTGCTGCCTCGCCTACCCCAACCCCCCGGGCGGTTATCACCCCAAAGCAAGCCCTGCAGGTCTACAGGAAGCTCTACGCCCAGCGATCGGCCGCCATCGTTGCCCGGAACTTGGGAGCACTCCAAACCGTTGCTACATCGTCGGCACTCCTGTCGACCCAGGGTTTCGTGAACCTGCTGCTCGCCCGCGGTACCACGGCGACCGTCCCAGCGCTGACCAGCCCGTCAGTCCTCGTGCCGAGGCAGACCGAGTACCCCGCATGGTTCATCGCCCTCGGCAAGGAATCCACTTCGAGTGGGCCCGCGTGGGGGTTGGACGAGGTGTCCCGCGCCGGCACGTCGGAACCTTGGAAGTTCAGCGCCATAACTGGCTTTGAGGGTCAGCCGCCCCCGGTCGCCATGGCGTCGGCCGGCTATGCCGCGGTTGGCTCCCTCCGCCGCGACCCTTCCACTGATCTTGCCGCCTTTTTTCAGGCTTTCGCGCACGGTCAGGCGACCACTGGCGTTGCCAATTCCGGCGCGGCCTCCGATATCGCCACAAACGCTCGGGAAACGATCGTTAACTACGGCAACAAGGGTTGGGCGATCGACGACCAATACTCTGAGGGTGGCTCGATTCCCGACTCGGTGCGGCTCCGCGACGGTTCTTCGCTGGGACTCGCGTGGGTCGCGGAGACGCTGTATGTAGCGACGGCCAGCGGTGCCTGCTTCCAGCAGCCGCAGTCCAACGGAGCGAGGTGGGATGGTCGGGTACCGGACGGCAATTACAAGACCCTGGAAATTACGTATGTGATCGTGGCGCCGGTCATGGAGCCGAAGTCGGGCGATGACCAGGTGCTGGGCTCCAACGTGTCGACGACCAATGTTGCATCGCAGAACTGCTGACCACCTGCGCGCGAGACTCGTCCTACGCGCGAGACTCGTCGCGTCGGTCGCCATCGCGGTCTTTGCGACCATGGTCGGGATGCATCATGCCAGTGCAGCTAACCCGTGCTCGTATTCGCCCGTCTCGAGTTCGCGGTCTAGTCTATCCGCCACCTGCGGCGGCGGTCCTGACTCCGCCGCCGCGACCACAGCGCCGTCGCCCGACACCAGTGCCGGTCCCCCACCGGCGGCCAACCCGACTGGCGGTGGAGCCGCCAACACCCCCACCCAAGGCGGTGGCGGCGCAGCCGCCAACTGCACAACAACCGGCGCCACGCCGGCAACCTCGGGCTACTGGGCGCCAGGCACCTTCACGGGCGGCGGCGGTGGCGCGCAGGCGGGGCCGACGGGCATGGGCGGTGGCGGCCAATCATTCGTGCCCGGCGGCCAGCACTACGTTGCCGGCACCCCAGCCAATGCAGGCACGACCAGCTGCGCCGCGCCGGCAGGCCAGCCACCACCGCCAGCGCCCACGGTGCGTGCCCCGACGCCGGCGCAGCAGATACACACGCTGATCGTCAACTGGCAGCAGCAGCTGCAGGTCGGCACGATCGACTACGTGCCGGAGGTGGCGCCGGCCCTGGTCGGCTATCCGGCCTGCTTCTGGCTCAACGGCTCGTCGCCCGACGTGAACACCACCCAGCAGGAGACCGCGACGTACCAGAGCTACAACTTCAGCGTGCGGTTCAGGTTCACCGCCACGCTGAAGCAGGTCGAGTGGCAGTACGGGGACAACTCCTACCCGCACTACGGAGATCGCGGGACGCCCTGGATCAGCCCGCAGGACATGTTCTGCTCCAACCCGCATACCTATCTGCGATACACGGATCCGGGAAAGTACGTGACCGTGACGGCGACCGAGCAGTGGCAGGTAAACGTCCAGACGTGGGAGAACACGAGCTGGGGCTACGGCGACACCTCGTGGCAGCCGGGGTTGAGCCAGGAGGTCGACCTCGCGCCGCCGTCGGTGAACTTGACCGTCATCCAGGAGGAGGGCGTCGGCGCTCCTCCCCCCGGCACGACGGCTGGTCATTGACGGCGGGCGCGCCGGCGCGACGGCAGGGCTCGATCCCCGGCCCACACCCCCGAAATCAGTGTTGCAGGATGCGGACCTGCGTCCACGACCCGGCGTCGAACGAGTTCCCATCCACCCCCGACACGTAGGGCTGGATGAAGTACGCCTGCCGTGAGTAGTCGAGCATCATGCCGAAGTTGTTGTTCAGCAGCATGTTCTGCGCCTGCCTGTACTGCGTCAGCGACTGGGCCAGCGGCTTCTGCTCCGCCTGCTTGACGATCGTGTCCATCGCGGGATCGCAGTAGCCGGCCCCGGTCGAGTTCCCACACGTCAGCTTGTTCGCGAACCAGTCCTCCGGGTTGTTGAAGGCAGATCCCCAGGAGTCGTAGAACATCGTCGGCTGGTGGTGGGAGCGGTCCGCCAGCAGCGTCTTCTCGTCCGTCGGGTAGAGGCTCAACGTGAAGCCGAGCGTCGACCGCAGCTGCGCCTGCACGTTCTCGTACAGCTCGTCGTTGGTGGCGCTCGAGATGTATTCGAGCGTCACGGCCTTGATCTTCGACCCGTCCGGATCCCACTTCGCGTACTCAGCCTTTGCCTTGGCGGGGTCGAATCGGGCGCCCGGATCCGCGTTCGCACCCAGGTATCCGTTCACCCCGCTCGGCAGCACACCGCCGGTCGCCGCCGTGCACGTCGCGCCGTTCGCGCACGCGATGCTCGCGACCTGCTGCCGGTTGACCGCGACCGACAGCGACTGCCGCCCCGCCTTCCCCTGGTCCTCGCCGAGTCCCTGCGTCGGCTGCGGGTAGGTGATGCCCGGCTTCGGCGCGAACGGGCTGTTGCCGACCTCCTTGAATCCGGCCCACGTCGTCCGGTTCGCGTTGAAGTAGTGCAGCTGCGCGCGCTTCGTCGGATCCTTCAAGTAGCGAAGCACCTCGGTCGTCGGCGGCGCGTCGCCGCCGAACCCGATCACGTCGTAGCCGCCCGCCTCGTACTTGCGCACCGCCGAGGTGCTGTTCACCTCCTCGTCGATGTGGAACTGTGTCAGGGTCCCCGTCGAGCCGAACCACCAGTGCCGCACCGGCGCCAGATCGAGCGAGCGGTTCGACTGGTATCCGGTCAGCTCGAACGGCCCGGTTCCGACCGCCGTCGCCGGGTTCATCCACCAGGTCATTGCGCCGCCCTGCGCGACCGCCCGCTGGTCGACGAGCGCCGCGAACGGCTGCGCGATCTGGTCCAGCCAGTAGCCGGCCGGGAACTGGAGCTTGACGACGACCGTGTAGCGATCGGGGGCCGTCACCCCCGACATGGTCGTCGCCGAGCCCGACATCACCTGCGGCTCGCCGACGACGGGGCGGAACGTGGAGTCGTTCGTCGTCGTCGTTGCGAGCGCCCGGTTCCAGCTGTAGAGGACGTCCTGCGACGTCACTGCATCCCCGTTCGAGAAACGCGCGTCGTGCCGCAGATGGAAGGTGTACGTCAGGCCGTCGCTGGACACGGCCGGCATCGACGCGGCGACGTAGGGAACGAGGTTGCCGTGCCCGTCGACCTGGATCAGGCCGCCGAACATCTCGCGGATCGCACTGAAGCTGACCGCGTCCGACGCGTACGCCGGGTCGAGGCTGGTCACGTTCAGCCCGTCCGTGAGCGGGAAGCTGAGCGTCTGGTTCGCTGCCAGCTTCGCGCTCGCACCGTGCCCCGAGCCGCCGCCGCAGGCGACCGCGAGCAATCCGATCGAGATCACCAGCAGGAACGCTCTCGCTCGTCGCATAAACCTGCAACCCCCTTCTCGTGCCGCCGCCGCCGCGCGCCATTGTGCCACCGCGCCGTGCGACGATAGCGTCGCCGAACGCCCCGCGTACGCCGGCTAATGGCCGCAGGTGCGCTGCGCGCTGCGCCTACCCGACGGCCTGCTCGCGATCGACAACGTGCGCGCGCACGCCGGTCAGGGCGCCAGCCGAGACTGGGCTGATCGAGCTCGATCTCTCAATTACGACGACCCCCGTCCCGTCCGGCGCCAGGTTGCTGCTCGTCGTCCGCCGCGACTGAACGGCGT
>JBAPVZ010000681.1:0-4257 GCA_049283435.1 Candidatus Dormiibacterota bacterium | reverse complement strand
CGGCGCGTCGGTTCCCAGCCGAGCTGAGGGGCGCGATCGAGGCGTTCCGGCCGACCGCGTCGTTCTACATCGGTGACGGGCAGCCGGGAGAGCTCGCGTTCCGCCACCCGCTGCTCGAGCTGGCGCGGGAGCTGCGGCTGCGCCACGGGCACATGATCGGCATCACGCCCGAGGTCATGGTCGACGGCATGGCGGGGGACTACGAGGAGATCTATCGCGTCACCCGGCGCGTCTACGACATCGTGCGCGGCGCCCGGGTGATCGAGGTGCGGACCGGGATCGGGACCGACCTGCGCGCGACGTTCGATCCGTCCTGGCACTGGGTCGCGAGCGATGGCCGCTACCGGGAGCCGGGCCAGTGGGGGAACCTCCCCGAGGGCGAGGTCTTCACCGCCCCGGCCACGCTGGAGGGCGTGCTCGTGGGGGAGGAGATGGGCGACGACTTCGCCTCCCGGTACGGGCTCTTCGAGGAGCCGGTGCGGCTCGAGATCGAGCAGACCCGCGTGCGGTCGGTCGCGATGCCCGGGCACCCGGAGATCGTGCGCGAGATCGAGGCCTACCTCGGCCAGCACCCGGAGTCGAACCGGGCCGGCGAGTTCGCGATCGGCACCAACGTCGGGCTCCGTCGGATCGTCGGCAACTTCCTGCAGGACGAGAAGTTCCCCGGCAACCACGTCGCGTTCGGCGACCCCTACGGCCACGAGACGGGCGCCGGCTGGGCGGCGCCCAGCCACGTCGACGTGCTCGCGAGCCGCGCCGACATCTGGGTGGACGGGAGCCAGATCATGCGGGAGGGCACCCTCCTCGTCTGACCCCAGGTCGCCGACACCCCTGACCCAGCCGCCGCGGCCTGCCAGAATCGCCCGCATGGCATCACTCGAAGGAAGGACGGCGATCGTCACCGGCGCGACGGCCGGGATCGGGAAGGCAGTCGCTCGCCGGCTGCTGCGGGAGGGAGCGGGGGTCGTGGTCAACGGCCTCGACGACGCCGCGTTCGAGCCTGCGGTCGCCGAGCTGCGCCAGTTCGGGGAGGTCCTCGGCGTCGCCGCCGACGTCGGCGTCGCGAGCGAGGTCGACCGCGTCGTGGACGCGGCGGCGAGCACGTTCGGCGTCGTCGATCTGCTCGTCAACAACGCGGGGATGGCGACCGCGACGATGCACCTCCTCGAGATGACCGAGGAGCACTGGGACCTCGTCGTCCGCACCAACCTGAAGAGCGTCTTCCTCTTCACGTCGCGCATTGCGAATCGCCTCGTCGACGCCGGCCGGTCGGGCGCGATCGTCAACATGAGCTCGTGGGGCGGCTCGCGCAGCCACCGCGAGATGGCCGCCTACGACGCGACCAAGGGCGGGATCGACGCGTTCACGCGGGCCTCGGCCGTCGAGCTCGCGCGGTTCGGCATCCGCGTCAACGCGGTCGCGCCCGGGGCGATCCACACCGAGACGTACGACCCGCTGGGGCCGGAGGACAAGGCAAAGCGGGGCACGCTGATCCCGCAGGGCCGGGTCGGGGAGGTCGACGAGATCGCGTCGGTCGTCGCGTTCCTCGCGTCGGACGACGCTTCGCACGTCACGGGTCAGGTGCTCGCCGTCGACGGCGGGCTCAGCGCACAGGGGCGTCCCCCAGGCCTCGACCGGCAGCCGCCGGCGTCGGTGCTGGCGCGACTGCGCGCCTGAGCGGGAGCCGCGCCTACCGGCGTCCCGCCCAGACGATGACCGCCGGATCCTCGCGAGCGATCTGCTCCGCCTCTTCGGCGTCGAAGAGCCAGCAGGCCGACTCGACCGCGTCGTCGTACTTGAAGGCGACCGCGCCGGTGGGAACGGCCGTCGGTTCGCCGTCGATGACGAGCAGCTCGCGGGACGCCTCCGGAATGGTCATGGGTTCGTGTCTCCTCGACGTTGTCGCTGATAGGGGGTCGCGCTCGCGGGGAGGGCGCAGGCTCATCGATGTTCGGGCTGTCTATGATAGGCGCACAGAGAATCGTGCGCACAACTTGGTTGTTTCATACGATCCTTTTCCGTGTCCGCTGTGCTAGGCGGACGTGAGGCGCCGGCCCGACGCGCAGGCAAGGTGAGATGGCGATCGGTGCTCCTCTTCTGCGTCCTCGCCTTCGTGCTCGCGTGGGCCTCCTTCTTCGGCCTGCGCGGCGCCGTCGCGTTCAGCGTGCGCGCGACGCTTGGCATGTACGCGCCGGTCGTCGCCGCGATCGTGACTCGACTCGTCCTGCGCGAGGGGTTTGCCGATTTCGGACTCCGTCTGTCGGTGCGCCGAAGCTGGCGCTGGGCCTATCCGGCGGCCTACCTGGTGCCGATCGCGCTGACGGCGGTCGGGGTCCTGCTCGTCCTTCTGCTCCGGGAGCAGCACTGGGTGCTCTACCAGCGCTGGGAGCTGGTCCTGGGCGCGCTGGCCGAGAAGACCCCGAAGGCGAGCGCGGCTCTGCATCGGGCGGGGGCGGCGCTCCTCTTCGCGCAACTGGTCGAGGACCTGACGATCGTCGTCGTGATCAACTGCCTGGCGACGCTCGGCGAGGAGTTCGGCTGGCGCGGCCACCTGCTCCCGCGGCTGGTGCCGCTCGGCGAGGTCTGGGCCGTGGTCCTGGTGGGCGTCCTCTGGGGCCTGTGGCACGCGCCGTTGATCGCGCTCGACGGCTATGAGTTCGGTATCCGGAGCTGGGCCGTCGTGCCGGCCTTCTGCCTCTTCACGGTGCCGTTTGGCGCGATCCTGGCCTGGCTGCGCCTGCGGGCGAACAGCACCTGGCCGGGGGTACTCGCGCACGCGACCGTGAACGCGCTCGGACCGCTCGTCGTGACGCTGCTGCTGAGCCGCGCGCCGTCGGCGCTGCTGGGTTCGCCGGTCGGGCTGCTCGGCGTGGTGCCGTTCTGGGCCTTCGCGATCTGGCTCGTCGCCACCCGCCGGCTGTCGTTCGCCCGACGTCAAACGGTCGCCGTCTCGACATCCACGTGAGCGGTTCAGGGTGGTGCCCGCCCCGGCGATCTCGAACCGGGTCCGTGCGAGCCTCGCCGGCGCGCGGTACCGGCGGTCCGGCGGGGGTCGGGCGGACACGACCTGGGGGGAACGGGATTTTGGGGGTTCCTTCGCGGACGTCGCCGCGCCATCATGCAGCCATGCACGAGGCACAACGCAAGGTCCGCTCGTTCCACGAGCGGTTCGGCTGCACCGTCAACGACCGTCCGACCTGGCCCGGTGAGAGCGCGCACCGTCTGCGGATGGCGTTGCTCGACGAGGAGCTCGCCGAATTGCGGAACGCGGGTGAAGCCGCGAGTCTGGTCGAGATCGCGGACGCGCTCGGCGACCTGCTCTACGTCGTCTACGGCGCCGCCGTGACGTACGGCATCGACCTCGACCCGGTCTTCGAGGAGATCCACCGCTCGAACATGAGCAAGGGCGAGCCCGACGTGCGGGTGCGGGCCGACGGCAAGGTGCTGAAAGGTCCCCGGTATTCGCCGCCGCGGGTCGAGGAGGTGCTGGCCGCCCAGGCCGGCTGACCGGTCCTCACCGACGCCTCGGAGAGCCGTGTCGAATTCCGCTCTCACCATTCGACGGAGGAGCAGGAGTGAGCGGGCCGGCCGCGGTCGAGGACACCGCGGGACCCGTCGCCTGGAGGATTGACGTGATGCGGTTCATGATGCTGATGATTCCGAACCTCGAGCCCGGGGCGGAATGGACACCGAGCGCGGAAGACGTGGCGACGATGGGTCGCTACAACGACGAGTTGACCAAGGCGGGCATCCTGCTCGCGCTGGACGGGTTGCATCCGATCGAGAAGGGCGCCCGGGTAGCATTCGAGAAGGGCGGCAAGGTGTCCGTCTTCGACGGGCCGTTCGCTGAGGCGCGCGAAGTGATCGGGGGCTACTGGGTCATCCAGGCGAGCTCGAAGGACGAGGCGGTGCAGTGGGCGAGTCGTTGCCCGAGCGCGCCCGGCAGCGTGATCGAGGTGCGGCAGGTCTTCGAGCTCGAGGACTTTCCGGCGGACGTCCAGGCGGCCGGCCGATAAGGCACAAGCGAAGGAGTCCCAGGCATTTGGCGGCGATCACCGACGAGACGAGGCGCGCGCTCGACGCCGTCTGGCGCATCGAGTCTCCGCGGGTGATCGCCGGCGTCGCCCGCATCGTCCGCGACGTGGGCGTGGCCGAGGAGCTGGCGCAGGATGCGTTCGTCGCGGCCCTCGAGCAGTGGCCCACCGAGGGCATCCCGCGCCGCCCCGGCGCCTGGCTGACCGCGGTCGCCAAGCGCCG
>JBAPVZ010000680.1:0-11573 GCA_049283435.1 Candidatus Dormiibacterota bacterium | reverse complement strand
GCTCGGCGCCGCGGCGCTGCCGTTCGCACTCGAGCTGCGCATCGCCCGCGCAGCGCAACCGGCCGGCGAGGGCTGGCGGCGGCTGCCGGTGGAACCGCGAGGCGCGACACCGCTCGGCATCAGCTTCCGGACGCCGCAGGTGGAGGCGTTCGGCCTGGAGCCGGTGCCGGCGCTCGAGCGACTGCTCCCCTACCCGTTCTCCCTGCTGCGCCTCGGCGCCTACTGGAACCGCGTGGAGCCGGAGCCAGGCGCGTTCGTCACCGACGACCTCGATCGTCTGCTGGAGCGCGCGGAGCAGGCGGGCAAGCAGGTCGTGCTCGGGCTCGGGCCGGTCAAGAACTTCGGCTACCCCGAGTTCTTCGTCCCGGCCCACCACCTGCCGGCGCCGCTCCCCGAAGGGACGTTGATCGACTCGACGTCGCACCCGGCGCTGCTGGCGGCGGCCGAGGCCGTGCTGCGCCGCCTCGTCGAGCGCTATCGCGACCATCCCGCGATCGTCGCCTGGCAGGTCGAGCACGAGGCGGTCGACCCCCTCGGCAACGAGCACTCCTGGCGCCTCGCGGAGTCGTTCGTGCGCCGCGAGGTGGCCGCCGTGCGAGCGGCCGACCCGTCCCGTCCGATCCTGCTCAACGGGTTTCTGCCCACCTCGCAGCCGGTGCGGGCGTTCCAGTGGTGGCGGACCCGAGACCAGGGCGACTCGCTCGACGTCGCGCAGCGCCTCGCCGATCTGGTCGGGATCGACTACTACCCGCGGCACGCGCTCGCCGCCCTCGGGCCGCGGACGCTCTACCTGGACGCGCGGGCGAGCCCGTTCCGCCCCCGCCGCTTCGCGAAGCTGCTCCGGTGGGCGGCGGCCGGGGATCGCCGGATCATGGTCTCGGAGGGGCAGGCCGAACCGTGGGAGGCGGTCACCGTCGCGCCCGACCCGCGGGGCGAGACGATGTACAGCTGCGGGCCGGCCGACCTGATCCGCACCTACGACGACTCCCTGCGCGAGGCACGCCGGGCCGGCGTCACGCTCGGCGGCTACCTCTTCTGGGGCGTCGAATACTGGGTGCGGCGCGCGGAGGGCGGCGATTCGAGCTACCTGGACGCGTTCGAGCGCGTGCTCCGGGAGAGCTGAGCCGGCGGGTCCGCCACGCGTCTCAGCGGAAGTGGCCGAGCAGCTCCCGCGCGAGGCGGCGGGAACCGTCGCCATCGCCCATCACGGTGTCCATGACCAGCACCTGGCAGCCCGTCTGCTCGACCGCGGCGCGGCGGTCGGCGTCGATCGCGTCGAGCACGAACCAGCGCGCCGTCGTCCGGTAGCCGCGCGCGACCGCCTCCGGAGTCGCCTCGCCGCGGATCGCGCTCAGCATCTCGACGGTCGGGCCCTTCAACGCCCGTCCGCCGACGACGGGGGTGATCGCGACCGTGCGCTGCACCGGCAGCGCCTCGCCGAGAACGCGCAGGATCGGCTCGATGCTGATCAGCGGGTTGGAGGGGCCGATCACGACCAGCTCGGCGGCGGCCAGCGCGCCCAGCACCTCGGGGGTCGGCCGCGCGTTCTCGATGCCGGTCAGCTCGATCGCCTGCAGCGCCGGCTGTAGACGCAGGCGGACGAAGTAGTCCTGGAACGCGAGCCGGCCGGCGTCGGTGTGGAAGTGCGTGCGGACCTCGTCGTCGGTCGCCGGCAGCACGCGGGTCGCGACCCGGAGGCGCCGCGCCAGCTCGAGCATGACGTCGGTCAACCGGGCACCCTGCCGGAGCCAGTGCGAGCGCAGGACGTGGAACGCGAGGTCGCGGTCGCCGAGGTGGAACCAGGTGTCCTCGCCAAGCGCCTGCAACTGGCCGAGCACGGTTGCGGTGTCGTCGACGATGCCGAAGCCGCTGCGGTCGTTGAAGATGCCGGCCAGCCGGAACAGCACGGCGTCGGCGTCGGGGCAGACGCGCAAGCCCCAGGCGTCGATGTCGTCACCCGGGTTGGTCACGACCGTCAGCTCGCCTGGCGGGAGCTCGTCGCGGAGCCCCGTCGCGAGCCGTGCACCACCGGTTCCGCCGGCGAGCAGCACCACCTTCACCCGCTCATCATGCCGCGCCCCGGCTGAGCAGGCGCGCGGGCGCAGGCTGTTTCGCGCCGGCGCTCAGCCTTCCTCGCCAAGGCGCAGCGCCTGGAACAGTGCCGCCGGACCGGCGGTCGCGCCACCGTCCACCGGCAGCGTGACCCCGGTGATCCACGACGCGTCCTCCGAAGCCAGGAAGGCGATGGCTGCGGCGACGTCCTCCGGCTCACCGACGCGGCCCAATGGATACAGCGCGCGCAGACGGTCGGCGCCCCCCGGCTGGTCGTCCCAGACCCGGGTCCGGATCGTCCCCGGCGCGACCAGATTGACGCGAACCCCGCGAGGGCCGAGCGACGCAGCCAGATTGCGGGTCAGGATGCCGAGCCCGGCCTTGGCGCTGGAGTACGGCTCGCTGCCGAACGCCGCCAACGCATTGATCGATCCCACGATCACGACCGAGCCGCCCCCGCCGGTCGCGGCCAGGTGCGGCACCGCGGCCCGGATGCAGCGCACGACGCCGACCAGATTCAAGTCCAGCAGCTCCGTCCAGGCCGCGTCGTCGGTGCCGGCGAAGTCCGGCGTGTGCCGGTCGCCGCCCGCGGTCGTGATCAGGCAGTCGAGCCGGCCGAACTGCGCGACGCAACCGCCCACGCACGCGTCGACCGATCCGCGGTCGGTGACGTCGACCTCGGCCGGCCGTGCCTGCGCGCCCGTTCCGTCGTCCACGCCATGCGCGACGTCGGCTGCGGCGGGCAGGTCGATGTCGGCGACCAGCACCCGCGCACCCTCGGCCCGAAGGCGGCGCACGGTCGCGCGCCCGATGCCGTGGCCGCCGCCGGTGACGAGCGCTACCCGTCCCGCCATCCGCAACGATGGCGTCGCTGGGGACATGGCGTCATTCAATCACGTGATGTCCGGCCGAGCCCCGGGGAGGGCCCAAAGGTGCGTCGCCCTGAACGCAAACCCTCCTCGTATCCGGCGCGGCGCAGCTGGACCGTCGCCCAGGTGCGGTAGGGCCGCCAGCGCTCGGTGATCTGGGCCACCTGTGCCCGGTTGTCCGGGTCGACGCCGTAGTACTGACGGAGGCATTCGCGGAACCGCGCCTCGTCGGTCGGTGGCGCGTCGACCGGACCGGCGGCGCGGAGCAGGATCAGGCCGCTGAAGAACGGCCCGACGCCAGGCAGCGTGCGCAGCTCGGCGAGCGCGTCCGCAGGCTCCATCGCTCGCAGCCGTCCCGCGTCGAGCCGCCCCTCCAGCGCGCGCTCGGCGACGGCGCGCAGGCGCTCGACGACCGGCGCGGCGAGTCCTGGCATCGGGCTCACGTGAAGCAGCCGTGCCGGAATCGGGAACGCCGACAGCGACCGACCGGCGACGGTGTAGGTATCCCCGAGCGCGACCGCGATCTGGTCGCGCAGCCGGCGCACCTGTTGATGTGTCTTGCGTCCGTAGAGCACCGACCAGGCTGCGGCCTCGTACGGCGAGTAGAACAGGACGGGACGGAAGCCGGGCACCTGGGTCTGGAGGCGGCCGAGGATCGGGTCTCGCTCGCCGACGCCGGGCCAGCCGGTGCCGTCGTGGTCGAGGGACAGGATGCGGGCGACCTGCGCCGTCACCGCTGCCACGTCGTCCGATCCCTGCACCTCGCCGCGTACCGTGCCCTCGCCGTCCTGCGTCAACGCGACCGCGGCCGTCTCGTGAAACGTGTCGACCGCGAACGCCAGGCGCATGCAGTCATCGTCTTCGGCGTCGAGGCGCGGCCCGAACGCATGCGTGAGCGCCGCGGCCAGCGAGAACGGACCGCGCGGCACGATTGCGATCCTTGCCCCGGCGGCTCTATTCGCCGGCCCCGGTCCAGCCGGCGATGGTTCCCCCGTGCGCGCGGCCGTCGCCGTCACTCCGTCGCTCCCGCCCGCCGTTTGGATCGTCTTTGCCGTGGTCGCCATGGTTCCTTCTCCTGTCCGTTTGCTGGTTGCTGCTCGCTGGGTCGCGTTAGACGATCGACGGGGCACGTTCTGCGATCGAGCGAGTCGCGTTCGACACCGCCCAGCCTGCGCTGGATAAGGTGACACCGGTCGTCAGGTTTTTTCGTTAACGTGGTCCGCATGCGTGGCGATCGACTGCTCTCGATCCTGCTCCAGCTCCAGGCCAGCGGCCAGCTGACGGCGCACGAACTGGCCCAACGGCTCGAGGTGTCCGAGCGCACGATCCTGCGCGATCTGGACGCGTTGAGCACGGCCGGCATTCCGGTCTACACCGAGCGCGGGCGCCACGGCGGCATCCGGCTGCTCGACGGCTTCCGCACCGATCTCACCGGGCTCACCGGCGAGGAGGCCCGGGCGCTGTTCAGCTTCGGAGGGCCACAGGTTGCGGGCCAGCTCGGGATCGGCCCCACGCTCGAGGGGGCGCTACGCAAGCTGCTGGCCGCGCTGCCGGCGGCGCAGCGCGAGGGCGCGCGGCGGGCGCGCGAACGGCTCCTCGTCGACGCGACCCCCTGGATGCGGACCCCGGAGGCGGTTCCCCACCTCGCGCTCGTCGAGGACGCGGTGTGGACCGAGCAGCGGCTCCGCATGCGCTACCAGCGCGGCGATGGGGCCGCGGTCGCGCGCGACGTCGACCCGCTCGGCCTCGTCGTCAAGGCGGGGGTCTGGTACCTCGTCGCCGCCGTCGAGGGCGGCGTGCGCACGTACCGGTTGTCGCGCATCGAGTCCGTCGAGGCGACCGGCGAGCGGTTCACACGGCCCGCCGACTTCGATCTGGCAACATTCTGGGCCACGTCCCAGGCCGAGTTCCGGGCGCGGGCTCCCGGCTGTGCCGTCGCCGTGCGCGTCGAGCCCGAGACCGTGCCCCTGTTTCTTCGCGTCGTCAGCGGCGCGCTCATCGAACCCTTGACGCGCGTACCCGACGGCGCCGATGGCTGGCCTCGGTTCGAGCTGCTGTATCCGGCGCTCGGCGCCGCCCGTACTTCCCTGCTCGCGTTCGGGCCGGCTGTCGAGGTCCTCGGCCCGGCCGACCTGCGGGAGGAGCTGCGGGCGGCCGCGGAGGCGGTCGTCGCGACCTACGAGACGAGGGATGCCCGGCGAGATCGGCAGCCCGCCTAACCCGCCCGCCGACCAACCAGTACAGTGGCAGTCGAGATGGCAGTGACCCAGGATCCCGAGTACGCCCGCACCTTCCCGACCTCCGAATCGCTCGTCGAGCGAGCCCGCCGCGTCCTCCCCGGCGGGCTCGCCCACGACAGCCGCCATCTCGCGCCCTTTCCTCTCTACGTGGAGCGGGCGCGGGGGTCGCGCAAGTGGACGGCGGAGGGCAGGGAGCTCGTCGACTTCGGTATGGGGCACGGTGCGCTCCTACTCGGCCACGGGAACCAGGCGATCCAGGACGCCGTCGTCGCGCAGATGGCGCGCGGCACCCACTTCAGCGCCTGCCACCCGCTCGAGATCGAGTGGGCCGAGCGCATCTGCCGCCTCGTCCCCTCGGCCGAGCTGGTCCGCTTCACCAACAGCGGGACCGAGGCGACGATGCTCGCGATGCGCCTCTGCCGCGCCTTCACCGGCCGCCCCCGCATCCTGAAGCTGCAGGGCCACTTCCACGGCTGGCACGACGAGGCGACGGTCGGCAACGGGCCGGATGGCGCGACACCCGCCACCGCGGGCTTCAACCCGGCGACGGTGACGTTGACGACGGCGATCCCCGCCAACGACCTCGCGGCCCTCCGGCGGGAGCTGGAGACAGGTGCCTACGCCGGCATGATCTTGGAGCCGAGCGGCGCCTCCTGGGCGACGGTGCCGCTGGCGGCCGGCTACCTGCAGGCGGTTCGCGACCTGACCCGGCAGATCGGCACCCTGCTCATCTTCGACGAGGTCATCAGCGGCTTCCGGTTCGCGCCCGGCGGCGCTCAGGAGCTGTACGGGATCACGCCCGACCTGAGCACGCTCGCGAAGGCGATGGCCGGCGGCCTGCCCGGCGGCGCGGTCGCGGGACGCGGCGACGTCATGGACCGGCTCGCGTTCCACGACGACGAGCGCGACCAGCAGAAGGTGACCCAGCAGGGCACGTTCAACGCGAACCCGCTGTCGGCCGCAGCCGGCATCGCGGCGCTCGAGCAGCTGGCCGACGGCAGCGCGCAACGCCAGGCGACCGCGACCGCGGCGAAGCTCTGCCGGGGGATCAACGGCTCCCTGCAGGCGCTCGACGAGCCCGGCTGCGCGTACCACGTGCAGTCGGTGTTCCACGTCTACATCGGCGAGGACTGCCCGATCTGGGTCGAGGGGGACGAGATCAAGGGCGAGCTCGACCCGGTCCGGCTGAAGCGCGGCATGCCCGGCCTCGGTGAGTTCCGCCGCGGGCTCAACGAGCGCGGCGTCGACCTCATGCGGGACGGCGGCCTCGTCTCGACGGTCCACGGCGACGAGGACATCGAGATCGTCGTGCGCGCGATCGAGGGCACGATCCGGGCTCGCCGGGGCTGAGCGCCGGCCCGCGTTTGCCGATCGGCCGCGGGGCGTCCGGCGGGATGGGCCGGGACCTTTGGTAGCATCGAGCCCACGTGCGAGACTATCTCGCTCGCGTGCGCTCTCAGGTCACCGTGTTCGACGGCGGCATGGGGGCGACACTCGAGATGTTCGACCTCAGCAAGGAGGACTACGGCGGTCTCGACGGCAAGTGCCACGAGGCGCTGGTCCTCAACCGCCCCGACGTCATCGAGGGCGTCCATCTCTCCATGCTCGAAGCCGGCGCCGACGTCGTCGAGACGGACACGTTCCAGGGGTCGCGGCTGAAGCTCGGTGAGTGGGGCCTCGCCGAGCACACGCTGGAGATCAATCGCCGCGCCGCCGAGATCGCGCGCAAGGCCGCGGGCGGCCATCGCTTCGTCGCCGGCTCGATCGGGCCCACCGGCCAGCTGCCGGCGTCCGACGACCCGACGCTCGGCCAGATCTCGTTCCGCGCGCTCGTCGAGATCTTCACCGAGCAGGCGCAGGGCCTGCTGCAGGGCGGGGTCGACCTCCTGATGATCGAGACCGCGCAGGACATCCTGGAGGTCAAAGCGGCGATCTTCGGCGCCCGCGCGGCGTTCCGGGAGACCGGCCGGCAGGTGCCGATCCAGTGCAGCGTTTCGCTGCTGCCCCAGGGCGGCACGATGCTGCTCGGCACGCCGATCGACGCCGTGCTGACGACGCTCGACGCGCTGCACGTCGACGTCGTCGGCCTCAACTGCTCGACCGGTCCCGAGGACATGCGCGACGCGATCCGCTTCCTCGGCGAGACGAGCCCGCTGCCGGTGCACTGCATCCCGAACGCGGGCATCCCCCACCAGGGTCCGCGCGGGGAGACGATCTTTCCCGAGCGGCCCGAACCGCTCGCCGAAGTCCTGCAGGATTTCGTCGAGCGCTACGGCATCGGCATCGTCGGCGGCTGCTGCGGCACCCAGCCGGACCACATCAGAGCCCTCGCCGAGCGGGTCCGAGGCCGCGAAGTCGGCACCCGGCCGACGCGCCGCAGTCCCCACCTCTCGAGCATGATCTCGGCGACGCCGCTGGTCCAGGATCCGGCGCCGACGATCGTCGGCGAGCGCGTGAACTCCCAGGGCTCCCGGCGTGCGAAGCGGATGCTGCTCGCGGACGACTACGACGGCCTGCTGCAGATCGCGGAGAGCCAGGTCCAGGGCGGCGCCCACGTGCTCGACCTCTGCGTCGCGCTCACCGAGCGGCAGGACGAGGGGGAGCAGATGCGGCAGGTCGCCAAGCGCGTCTCGCTCTCGCAACCGGCACCGATCCAGGTCGACTCGACCGAGCCGGAGGTGATCGAGACGGCGCTGGAGCAGATCCCCGGCCGGGCGATCGTGAACTCGATCAACCTGGAGGCGGGGCGCGCGAAACTGGACCGCGTGGTGCCGATCGCGCTCGCCCACGGCGCGGCGCTGATCGCCCTCACGATCGACGAGGAGGGGATGGCGAAGACGGCCGAGCGCAAGCTGGCGGTCGCGCAGCGGATCCGCGACCTCGCCTGCGGTGAGCATGGCCTCGACCCCGAGGTGCTCATCTTCGACTGCCTCACGTTCACGCTGACGACCGGCGACGAGCAGTGGCGCGACTCGGCGGTGCAGACGATCGCGGGCATCGAACGCGTGAAGGCGGAGCTGCCGGGCGTCAAGACCTCGCTCGGCGTCTCCAACGTGAGCTTCGGCGTGTCTCCGACCGCTCGCGCCGTCCTCAACTCGGTCTTCCTGCACCACTGCGTGCAAGCCGGCCTCGACCTCGCGATGGTGCACCCGAACGACATCACGCCCTACCCCGAGATCCCCGAGCTGGAGCGGCAGCTGGCCGACGACCTCGTCATGAATCGTCGCGAGGACGCGCTGGAGCGGTTCATCGCCCACTTCGAGTCGCGGGGCGAGGCGGAGGCGGCGGAGGAGGCGGCCGATCCGACGGCGGGGATGGAGCCCGAGGAGGCGCTCCACTTCCACATCCTGCGCCGGCGCAAGGACGGCGTCGAGGACTGGATCGACCGCTCGGTGGGGAAGATCGGTGCCGTGCCGACCTTGAACCAGGTCCTGCTGCCGGCGATGAAGGAGGTCGGCGACAAGTTCGGCGCCGGCGAGCTGATCCTGCCGTTCGTGCTCCAGTCGGCCGAGGTGATGAAGCGGGCGGTCGCTCGGCTGGAGCGCTACCTGGATCGCATCGAGGGCTACACGAAGGGGACCGTCGTGCTCGCGACCGTGTTCGGCGACGTGCACGACATCGGCAAGTCGCTCGTCAACACGATCCTGACGAACAACGGCTACACCGTCATCGACCTCGGCAAGCAGGTGCCGGTCGGGCACATCATCGACGCCGCGGTCGAGCACCAGGCGACGGCGATCGGGCTCTCCGCGCTGCTCGTCTCCACGTCCAAGCAGATGCCGGCGGCGGTCGCCGAGCTGCACCGGCAGGGACTGGAGTTCCCGCTCCTGGTCGGCGGCGCCGCGATCAATCGCGACTTCGGGCTCCGGCTGCTCTACCCCGAGGGGAAGGCGTCGGAAGACCAGTACACGCCGGGCGTCTTCTACTGCAAGGACGCGTTCGAGGGGCTGGCGACGATGGAGCAGATCGTCGAGCCCGACCAGCGGTCGGCGCTGCTGCAGAAGGTGCGGGTCCAGGCGGAGCGGCTGCGTGGGAAGGCTCCCGAGCCGGCGGGCCTGCCGACCGACGACGACAGCGTGCGGTCGGCGGCGCGCACCGACAACCCGATCCCGACGCCCCCCTGGTGGGGCGTGCGTGAGCTGCCGGTCGACCTCGCCGAGATCTACCCCCACCTCGACACGCACGTGCTCTTCAAGCTCCACTGGGGCGGCAAGGGCGTGAAGGGCGACGCCTGGCGCCAGCTCGTCGACGAGGACTTCCAGCCCCGCCTGGAGCGCATGTGGCGAGAGCAGGACTACCTGCGGCCGCGCGCGCTGCTCGGGTTCTTCCCCTGCAACGGCGACGGCAACGAGGTCGTCGTCTTCGACCCCGAGGACCCGGATCGGGAGCTGGAGCGGTTCGTCTTCCCCCGCCAGCCGGCGTACGACCGGATCTGCATGGCCGACTACTTCCGCCCGCTCGCGTCGGGCGAGCGGGACGTGCTGGCGCTGCAGGCGGTGACGGTCGGCGCCGAGGCGACCCGGCGGTCGCTCGCGCTGCAGGCCGAGGGCGAGTTCGCGGAGCAGCTCTTCTTGCACGGGCTCGCGGTGCAGTCAGCGGAGGGCAGCGCCGAGTGGCTGCACGCCCGGGCGCGCCGCGAGCTCGGCATCGATGCCGGCCAGGGGCGCCGCTACTCCTGGGGCTACGGCGCCTGCCCGGATCAGTCCGAGCACGAGAAGGTGTTCCGGCTGCTCGGCGCCGAATCGATCGGGCTCCAGCTCTCGGACGGGTTCGCGTTCGAGCCGGAGCAGTCGACGGTCGCGCTCGTCGTGCACCACCCGCAGGCGATCTACTTCGCGATGCGTTCCGGCCGCCTGCCACAGGACGCGATCCCCGACCAGCTCATCGCCGGCAGCGCCCGCAACGTCGCCGGCGAGGATGCCGACCCGGCGGGCCAAGCGGAGTCTGGAGACGAGCCGGGAGACGAGCCGGCGGCCGAACCTGCAGCAGGCAAGGCGGCGGTCGCCGGCGACTGACCGGCCCCCCGCCCCCTCGTCCGCGGAGCGCTACTCGACGACCGGCTGGGACTGGCCGGCACCGTGCTCGGACAGCGGCGCCATCACGACGAGCACGCCGTGGCGAAGGACCGCGCGGGCACGTTCCGGCGCGACGCGACGGGGGAGCTCGAGTTGCAGCTTCCAGGAGCCGACCTGCCAGTCACGCCGCAGGTAGTGCTGCTCGTCCTGGGCGTACTTGCACTCCGCCTCGAGCTCCAGGCGGTCCGGGGTGACGACGACCGCGACGTGCTCGGCATGCGAGCCCGGAATCGGCGTCGCGACGCTCAGCTGACCGGCCGACTCATAGACGTTGACCGGTGGGGTTGCCTGCGTTGCGGATTCCATTGCGGCATCCAGTATGCCGTTCACACACGTCTGCCGGCGGGTCGGACCGCTCGGCGACGCAGTCCCCCGCGTCCCACGGCGTGCGCCAACTACGATCGAGGAATCGCAGGGAGGGGAGGCGGCCACAGCGAGACGACGGCCGCCTCGGAACGAGAGGTACCGCCGATGCCGACCACGATTCCGCACGACCTCGTCTTCGGGCTGCGCACGGCTGCCGAGCCGCAGATCGCGCCCGACGGGAGGGGTCTGCTCTACGCGCTCACGGAGGTCGATCCGTCGGCTCCCGACGCCCCGCCGAAATCGTCGCTCTGGACCTGCCGGCTGGACGGCAGCGAAGCCACGCCGCTGACCGATCCCGGGCACCGCGACGGACGCGCTCGCTGGTCCCCGGACGGCAGCCAGGTCGCGTTCACGTCGGATCGGGGCGAGGCGCAGGGTCTCTTCGTCGCGCCGGCCGGCGGCGGCGCCCCGGTCCAGGTCGCGAGCCACCCGCTCGCGATCACCTGGCTCCGCTGGTCGCCCGACGGCCGCTCGATCGCCTACACCGTGCCCGTCGATCCGGCCGACCCGACACAGGGCCCGGGGCCGGTCGTCCGCGTCACGCGCCGCCTCGACTACAAAGAGGACATGCGCGGCTACCTCGGTGACCGCCGATCGCACGTCTTCGTCGCCGCCGCCGACGGGTCGGGCACGCGCCAGGTGACGCGCGAGGCGTTCGACCACCTGCATCCGCAGTGGTCGCCGGACGGCGGCACGCTCGCGATTCGCGTGCTCCGCGCGGTGAGCTTCCGCTCGCAGCTGCAACTGCTCGACGTCGCGAGCGGCGAGACACGAGAGGTCGGCATCGCCCACGGGGGCACGATCGGTCTCGCCGCCTGGTCACCGAGCGGCGATCGGCTGCTGCTCGCCGGTGAGCCGGAACGGACCTCGCAGCTCGACTTCTACCTCCTCACCGTCGAGGGACTCCAGGTGCGGCAGCTGACCGACGATCTGGAGGTGGCGCCCGATGCGGGCCGGCCGAACTCCGCCGG
>JBAPVZ010000679.1:0-5934 GCA_049283435.1 Candidatus Dormiibacterota bacterium | reverse complement strand
TCTCTACAGTGCTCCGACGGAGTACGAGGGTCTCCACCTCTGGTACAACGCCACGATGTTCCAGAAGTACGGCTGGACACCTCCGGCGACCTATGAAGAGCTGGTGTCATTGTGTAAGGACATCCAGGGTCACGGCGTCCTTCCGTTCGCCGCCGGCTTCAGCGACTGCAAAGCCTGCTGGGAGTGGTGGCACACGTACGCGTTCAATGCCACACTCGGCACGAAGGCTCTCTACCAAGTGCTCACCGGAGAGCAGCCCTGGACCATCCCCGAGTGCGCAACCGCCCTGGAGAAGTTGAAAGCCCTCTGGGACCAGGACTTCATCGCCAAGAAGCAAGCCGACGCGCTGAGTGGCAACAGCTCGCTCGCGCTCTGGGGTCAGCAGAAAGCGGCGATGTACCTGCAGGGCACGTGGGGGTTCTCCACCGTCGACCAGTACGCAAAGGGTTGGGATTACGGCGTGGCACGGCTGCCGATGTGGAGCAGCGAGCCAGCGGCGATTCCCATCGGCATCGGGGAGGTGGACGCGATCAACCCGAGCTCGAAGTACCTCGACGCCGCCGAGCAACTCCTCGACTACATCACCGCGCCGCCGTCGTCCCAGGCGGCCGGCCAGATCATCGCCAACATCAAGAGCGTCTGGATTCCCTGTGTCGCCATCCAGGCCAGCGACCTGCCGGCCGGGACCGATCCTCGCTTCAGCAAGACCCTGGTGGAGCTGCAGACAGCGATGCAGGACGGCAGTGCCGGCTATGTCGCCTGGAGTGCCTGGCCCTCGAAGACCGAGTCCTACATGTGGGAGAACCTCGACTCGGTGCTGCTCGGACAGCTCTCCATTCCCTCGTTCCTGAGCCAGGCGCAGCAGGTCTTCGCCAAGGAGAAGTCGTCCGGAGACCTCCCGACCGTGCCCAAGCCGTTGGGGGTGTGACCGGCATGGCTACGATCACCATCGCTCTTCCCGTCAGGACCCGGCGCACGGCTCGCCGGCTCGCCCCCTACGGTTTCGTGGCGCCGGCCTTCGTCGTCCACGCGTTGATCGTCGGCATCCCATCGGTGATCACGCTGATCCTGTCGTTCTATGCCTGGTCGGGGCTCGATCAACCGTCGTTCGCTGGACTTTCCAACTACCAGCAGCTGATCGGCGACGGCATCTTCCGTCAGGCACTCGCCCACGTCCTCGAGTGGACGGCCTTCTTCCTCGTGGTGCCGCCGCTGATGGGACTGGGCAGCGCGCTCCTGCTCCGGAAGGTGGGGCGTGGGCAGGGCCTCTACCGGACGCTCTACTACCTGCCGGTGACGATGGCCAGTGTCGTGGTCGGACGCCTCTTCCAGTGGATCTACGACCCGTTCTCGGGCGTCATCGGAATGCTCCACAACGCGGGCCTCGGCTGGCTTGCGTCGGTCGGGCTCGCCAACCCGAAGCTCGCCCTTTGGATGGTCGCGTTCGCCAACAACTGGGCGTGGTGGGGCTTCATGACTGTGCTCTTCCTGACCGGGCTCGGTCAGATCGACTCCTCGCTGCTGGAGTCGGCGACCATCGACGGTGCCAGTGCGGTGAAGCGCTTTTGGTACGTGATCTTCCCGCTTTTGCGGCCGACGGTTGTTTTCGTCGTCCTGCTCACCACGCTCTGGTCGTTCAACACGTTCGACTACCCGTTCCTCATGACCGGCGGTGGTCCCGGGCATGCGACCGAGATGCTCAGCACGTGGATGTGGTTCAACCTCGTCAACATGTCGAACCCCGCCTACGCGAGCACGATCGCGGCGGGGACGACGATCGTGCTGCTGGTCGTCATCGCCGGGTACGTCTACGTCCGTTACCGCGGCTGGGAGGTCTAGCGATGGCCGATCGAGCGCTCGGAACGCACGCGCCGAGGAGGTCGGACCGGCGACGCACCACGCGCGCCTTGGGCGCCTCAGCGCGACACCTCGTCCTCATCGTTCTCTGCCTGTTCGTCCTGGTCCCGGTCGCCATTCTGGCCGCGGACGCCCTCCGTTCGAGCGGCGCGATCAAGGCACAGCCGATCGGCGTGCCGGCGCCTCCGCTGTGGCAGAATTTCGCCGGCGCCTGGACTGCCGCCGGCTATGGCGCGGCTTTCGTCAACTCTCTTGTCGTCTGCGCGATCGCCGTCGCCGGCGTGCTCGTGCTGGCGGCGCTGTCGGGGTACGGGCTGGCGCGGATGAGAGTGCGAGGCTCGGGCTTCTTCGTCGTCTACTACCTGATCGGTCTCACGCTGCCGGCGCAGCTGTATCTGACGCCGCTCTTCATCGCGTGGGTGCACCTCGACCTGACCAACAATCTGTTCGGCCTCGCGATCATCTATTGGGGCAACTACACGCCCTTCTCGGTGCTCCTGCTCCGCTCCTACTTCCTCAGCCTCCCCGTCGATTTCGAGGAGGCGGCACGCGTCGACGGTGCGAGCGAATTGCAGGTGCTCCGGCACGTTGTGGCACCGCTCTCCTGGCCAGCGATCGCGACCGTCGCGGTCATGGTCGGCGTCTGGGCGTGGAACGAGTATCTGTTCGCACTGACTTTTCTCAACATCCCGTCGGCAGAGACGGTCGCTGTTCGCTTCTACGCGTTCACCGGCCAGTACATCTCCAACTTCGCCGACATCGCGGCGGCGGGCGTCATGATGGTGATCCCACCGGTGCTCCTGTTCCTGCTCCTGCAGCGACGGTTCATCCAGGGGCTCTCCGCGGGAGGGCTGAAGGGATGAGGCCGCGTGCACCGATGGTGCTCCTGATCGGTGCCGCGCTTGCCGCTCTCGTCGCCTGCAGTGGCTCTCCGAGCGTGCCCGCGAAGGTGCGAACCTCACGCCCTGCGACGACGATCGTCGGTCTCCGCGGTGCGTCCCTCGCGCACGAGGCGCAGCGGTCCGGCCTCTCCTGTACGGTGCAAACCCTCGCCGGAGGTGGCGAGAGCGACGTCTGTGCGGGCGGAGATCCGACGCGGGACGTGCACCGGGTCGTGATCACCGAGCCGGCGCCCTCGACGGTGTCCATGGTGGTGGCCAGCGTATGGGCCGGGAGCGGGAGCGTCGGGCAGGGCGATCGCGCGTGGCTGGCCGCTGTCGTCGCGGCGCCCTACCACGGGGCGCAGTCGAGGGACGCGCAGCGCTGGCTCCTCGCGGCGGAGCAGGGGGCTCAGCCGGCAAGGGCGGTCGGTGGGGCGAACCTTGCGCTCACGATCTCCCGGGACCGCTCGGTCTGGACCCTGACGCTGGTCGCCCCCGCGCTGCCGCCGGACGCCTGTCCCTGCCATTCCCAATGAGCGCATGAACATGCACGACACGCAGCAGCACGACCGCACGCTGCCGGATCGGATTCTCGGTTGCCTTCTAAGCGGCCTCATCGGCGACGCCATGGGCACCCCCAGCGAGAATCTGGCACCCGAGGAGATCGAGCGGCAATGGGGCTGGATCGACGATTTCGAGGGATCCGGCACCGACGACACGCTGCTCCGAAATCTCCTCTGCCAGGCGATCATCGAGAGCGATGGCTGGGTAGGCCCGGAGGATTGGGCCGCCCAGTGGCTGGCGCACCGAGCCGACATCCTCGGCAGGCGCGACAAGTTCTTCATCTCGACGCTGCACACGCTCGAGAGGCTTCGTCGCGGCGTCCCCGCCCGAGAGTCGGCAACCGGCAACCTCCCGAGTTCGACCTCGGCAATGGCGATCGCGCCGATCGGCATCGTCTGCGGTGGCCATCCCAGGCGCGCCGCGCTCCAGGCGCAGGGAGTCGCCTCACTGATGCACACGGGACCGGCGGCGTTCTGCCAGGATGCCGCCGCCGCCATGGCCGCAGCCGTCGCCGCCGCGATGTGCGAGAACGCAACCGCGGAGGCGTCCGTTCGAGCCGCCACGGCGTGCCTGGGGGCGGGCGCGGGCGAGATGCGGGGACTGATCGAGTCGGCGCTGGAGTTGGCCGTCCAAAGTGGGGACTATCGCGAATTCCGGAGCCGGTACGCATCATGCTTCCGTCGCTCGATCGCATGCGACTCCCGCGAGACGGTGCCGGCAGCGCTCGCGCTCGTGTGGCTGGCTGACGGAAGCCCGAAGCAAGCGATCGAGTTCGGTGCCAACTTCGGGCGCGACGCCGACACGATCGCCACCATGGCGGGCGGCATCGCGGGTGCACTGGCCGGTGCGTCGGCGCTCCCCGGGCAGTGGAGGGCCAAGATCGCCCCTGAGGATGAGCAGCAATGCCAGCGCCTCGCCGAGGGCCTGCTGGAGGTGGGTACCCGCGCCGCCCGCCGCGAGCTCGAGTGGGCACGAGACTGGTTGGAGTGGGCGGACACCGCATCGCCAACGTGCGAAGGGAGGAAGTAACGTGCGTCAGGCTGTACTCATCGGACCCGCCCGCTTCGAGATGCAGGACCGGGCAATACCGAACGCCGGCCCCGGCGAGGTCAGGGTACGGGTCGCCGCCTGCGGGACCTGCGCCTCGGAGATGGCCTCTTGGGAGGACGGTCCCGGCGAGCGCGGCGACCTGCTGTTCGGCCACGAGGTTTCAGGGACAGTGGACCAGGTCGGGTCCGGTGTAGATACGTTCAGGCCAGGAACGCCGGTCACCGGCCTGTTCCATGGCGGCTTCGCCGAGTACGCCGCCACCGAAGCGAGCAAGGTGGTCGCGCTCCCCGAGGGACTGGGGCCGGCAGACGTGATGGGTGAGCCGATCAGCTGTGTCGTCAGTGCGGTCTCCCGCCTGCGAATCGAGCTGGGGGATGTGGTCGCGATCGTTGGGCTGGGGTACATGGGGCTGCTTACGCTGCAGCTCGCCAGACTCCGAGGGCCTGCGCGGGTCATCGGAGTCGATCCCCGCCCGGACGCGCGCGGATCCGGTCTGCGCGCGGGCGCCGACGCCGTCCTCGCTCCGGAGGAGCTGGATTCGACACTCCTGGTCGGTATGCGCAAAGGCATCGTTCCCGACACTGGGGTTGATGTCGCGGTCGAAGCGACCGGCGTGCAGGCGGGCCTCGAGCTGGCCGGAAAGATGGTGCGGGAGCACGGGCAGCTGGCCGTGCTCGGTTACCACAACCACAACCGGGGTCGCCGCCAGATCGACATGCAGCTGTGGAACTGGAAGGCGCTCGACGTGCTGAACGCGCACGATCGTCGCGACGACTACAAGGTCGAGTGTCTTCGCCGCGGGGTGCGGTTGCTCGCCGGTGGGCGAATCGATACACGCTGGATGAACACCCACCGCTTCCCGCTGGAAGACGTCGGCGCAGCCTTCCAAGCGATGCGGGACAAGCCCAATGGGTATGTGAAGGGTGTGGTCGATCTCACTCGGACCTAACCCTAACGGAGATCCTCGGGCACCCGGGACCGTGACCGCGTGCGGCACCGTCACACCCCGTCGGAGGTGTTGACTTCAGGCTGGGGCCATTCGTGAAGGCCCCGAAAGGTCGGAGCCGACAGGCCTGGTCGTGATGATCCGGGCGCTCACGATCGCGAACCAGGCGAGTTGGGCGGCGATGAAAACCCGCTCGAAGAGCCCACCCAGCGACCCGGGTCCGAAGCCGGCCCGCAGCAGCGCGATGAGGCTGAGCAGCCCCAGCGCCCAGACCGACGCCAGGAGCAGTCGCGACGGCCGCATCAGTGCATGGCGGCGGAAGTCGAGCAGGAGCAGCAACGTACCCAGGAGGCAAGCGGCGAACGCGATCGCGGCCGCTGCCAGATGCACCTCACCGTGCCGGGTGAGCGGGCCGCCGGGCAGATCGTCGCGGAAGAAGCCCAACACAGCCGAGCCCACCGCCCAGATCAGCAGGAGGATCAGCCCGGCACGACCGGCTCCGCGGGGTCGGAGGGCGTTCCAGATCGCTGCCGCCACCGCCACCGAGAGGAAGAAGCGAATCTCGAAGTTGACGTCCATGAGCCAGGAGTAGGGGCCGTTGCCGTAGTCGCTCTCGGCGTTGCGCAGCAGGTTCAC
>JBAPVZ010000678.1:0-1849 GCA_049283435.1 Candidatus Dormiibacterota bacterium | reverse complement strand
TGAGCGGGGTGAGCGAGTCGGCGGTGTCGCAGCACCTGCGCGTCCTGCGGTCGCTCGGCCTCGCGCGGAGCCGGCGGGAGGGGCGCGTCGTCTACTACAGCCTCGACGACGAGCATGTCGCGGCGCTCGTGCGCACGGGCCTCAGCCATCTGGGCCACCAGGGCGCAGGGCTGATCCCGGTCGGGGCGCCGCAGCTCCACGAGGGAAGCGATGGCTGAGCGGGAGACCACCAGGCTGGAGGGCGGCGAGCCGGTCGCGCACAGCCACGACCACGACCCCATGGCGCACAAGCACCCGATCGCGCTGGATGCGGATCGCCGGCGGCTCTGGATCGCGCTCGGGTTGATCGTCGCGTTCATGCTCGCCGAGGTCGGGATCGGATTCCTGGCGAACTCGCTCGCGCTGCTGACCGATGCCGGGCACATGCTGACCGACGCGGGGGCGCTCGCCATGTCGCTGGTGGCGATGCGGCTCGCGCAGTCGCGACCGCGGGGTGCCCTGACCTATGGCCTGCGGCGGACGGAGATCCTGTCGGCGCTCGCGAACGGCATCACGCTGCTCGTCGTCGCGGCGCTCGTGCTGCTGGAGGGGGTGCAGCGCCTGCTCGACCCGCCGCAGGTCGACGCCAAGCTCGTGCTGCCGGTCGCAGCCGCCGGGATTGTCGTCAACCTGCTCGCGACCTGGCAGCTCGCGCGGGCGCAGCGGCAGAGCCTGAACATCCGGGGGAGCTACCAGCATCTGCTGACGGATCTCTACGGGTTCATCGGCACCGGCGTCGCGGCCGGGGTCATCCTGCTGACCGGATTCCAGCGGGCGGATGCGATCGTGTCGCTGCTGATCGCGGCGCTGCTCGTTCGGGCCGGCTGGCGACTGGTGCGAGAGGCGGGTGGCGTGCTGCTGGAGGCGGCGCCGACCGGGCTGTCGGTGGAGTCCGTCGTGCAGACGATGCGCGACCATCCGAAGGTCGTCAACGTGCACGACTTCCATCTGTGGGAGATCACCTCCGATCTGCCGGCGCTCTCGGCGCACGTGCTCGTGCGGCCGGGGGAGGACTGCCACGAGGTGCGCCGGGAGCTCGAGCACACGCTGCAGCGCCAGTTCGGCATCGCGCACACGACGCTACAAGTCGACCACGTCAGCGGGGAGCCGCGCCTGCTGGAGCCGGTGCGGCAGGCGCACGCGGAGCCGCGGCCGCCCGAGGGGTGAGGGCCGGCGGCGCGCATTCCCTCGGCGGCCTTGCGGGGAGCAGGCGGTCGAGCGCGGGCGCTGGGGTTCGTGCCCATGGAGCACCGTCATGCGCGCGCGCTGGACGTACCATGTCGAGCATGGCGATCGACTCCGCCGACGGCTTCCCGAACGAAGCTGAAGACCCGATTCACGAGGAGGTCCGCCGAGTCATGGCTGATCCCCGAGTCAGGGCACGCCTCGACGAAGCGGAGGAGCGTGACTGCAACGGCGAGCGGCTGCCCCGTGTCTCCCACAATGAGGCGCGTCGCATGGTCGGCCTGCCGCCACTTCCCGGCTGGGACTAGGGGTTGCCTCCGGCCCCCCTTCGGGTGGACTGGTCGGATGCGCTGCCGGACCTGGAGGAGATGGTCACCTGGCGAGTCGCTGACGTGGCAGGCTGTTCGCCAGCGTTGAGCAAATGGCGGCACTGGGTTGGTCGCTCGGTCACCCGACAGATCGCCCCGGCATCCGCTACTGGGCCGTGCCGCCGCTGGGCGTGCTCTACCGAATCCGAGGGCGCGAAATGCTCATCCGGCAGGTGGTCGACACCAGACGCTTGCGCCGGCCCCTCTGGTAACCGTGGCTCGAACATCGGTTCGTCCATCGAGTTCAGAACGGCCAG
>JBAPVZ010000677.1:0-7145 GCA_049283435.1 Candidatus Dormiibacterota bacterium | reverse complement strand
CGGCAACCGAGCTTGGTGACCCCCGGCTCGGGTGAGGTGTACGAGATCGAGATCGATTTCGGTTCGGCGCCGCTGTTTGCCGGCCCGCACTTGTGAGGCTTGACAGCCGATGATCGGGCACCGGGTGGACCAAAGATGGGCCGATCGAGGCCACCCGCTCCATCGTTGCCGGTCGCTACGCCCCTGCGATCAGTGCCGCGGGCCGGCGTTCGCGCCCGGTGCGGTGCATCAGGACCCGGTGCCGGCGCCCCCCGACGCGGGTGGCCCGGTGCTCGTCGGGGAGGGGGCGCGCTCGGCTTGCTGGTAGCATGACGGGCGGCCGTGCGCTTCCCATTCCTCTTCATGGGGATCCTTTCGCTGTTCCTCGGGGTCGCGTTTCTCGCGTACTTCATCTTCCTCAAGCCCGACGGCGCGGTCAGCGGCGGCATCGAGGTCGCGATGGCCTTCGTGCTGATCGCGTTCGGCTCCTACGTCGTCTGGCGACGCATGACCGGCAGGGACGCGCCGTCGTGAGCGGAAGGCGATGAGCGAGAAGCACAAGCCCTACCGGATCCTCGTCGCCGCTGGCGGCCAGAAGGTCGACGAGGCGGTGATGCGACTCGCCTGCCGGCTCGCCCGCGACCGCGGGGGCGACGAGGCGTCGGGACCGGCCGAGGTCTACGCGGTGCACGTCATCGAGGTCAACCGCTCGCTGCCGCTGTCGGCGCCCGTCGAGACCGAGGTGTCGGAGGGTGAGGCGGTGCTCGACGGGCTCGAACAGCTCGCGTCCGAGTTCGAGGTCTCGGCCCAGACCGAGCTCGTGCAAGCGCGTGACACGGGCCCCGCCATTCTCGGCGAGGCCGACGAGTGGGGTGCGATGACGATCGTCATGGGACTCCCGTACAAGCGGCGCTTCGGCGAGTTCAACCTCGGCAAGACGGTGCCCTATGTACTGAAGAACGCCTCCTGCCGCGTCGTCCTGCTGCGGGAGCAGCTCGAGACCTCGTGAGCGGCACCGCGCCCGGCTCGGCCCGGCGCCGGCTGTCACACGAGGGAACGCCGCGGTGCTCATGGTGGGTTCGATGGAGAAGCGGATGACGGGCGCGCGCCCGCTGGGATGTGGCAGGTGAGCTCGTCGCTCATCCACGCCGTCGAGACGTGGGGCCTGGCCGCGATCCTGCTCACGATGATCGTCGAGAGCTGTGGCATTCCCCTCTCCATCGAGGTCGTCGCACCGATCGGCGGCGCGCTCGCCGCCCAGGGCCGGATCAATCTGGCCGGCGTCATCCTGGCGGCGACGATCGGGAACGTCATCGGCTCGCTGATCGCGTACTGGCTCGCCCGCCGCTTCGGCCGGGCGATCGTGCTCGGGCCCGGCCGCTGGATCGGGCTCAGCGAGGGACACCTGGAACTTGCCGAGCGGTTTTTCGGTCGCTTCGGCGCGTGGGCGGCGTTCGTCGGGCGATTCCTGCCCGTGATCCGGACCTACATCTCGTTCCCCGCCGGGCTGGCGGAGATGTCGCTGGTGCCGTTCACCCTGCTGACGGCCCTCGGCTCGCTGATCTGGGCGGGCGCTCTCGCGTACGCGGGATTCCGGCTGGGCCAGCACTGGCAGGACGTGGAGCGCGCGCTCGGCGTGCTGACGATCCCGTTCCTGCTCGTCGCGATCGCGCTCGTCGTCGTCGCCTACGTGCTCGGCCGGCGGTGGGTACACCGGCGGACCGGAGCCGGCTCGGGGTCGGCGCGAGACTGACGCCGCGCACGCGGTCCCCGCAGCTCAGCGCCCACGCTCACCCGGGTTCCACCACCTCGAGCAGGATGCGCAGCATCTGGTCGGTCCCCTGCCGGAGGACGTTGTGGGTGCTCTTCAGGGCGTGGACGGTCCAGGCGGGATCGGAGCGCAGCCGCTCGTACACCGGCGTGAACGGGGATTCCGTCTCCCAGCCCGTCGCATAGACGAAGACGCGGCGGCGGAACTGCGCGAGATCGTTCCTCAGCCGAATCCGCTGCAGGAGCGACGCGAGCGGGTGCGGTGTCGCGCGCGGGTCGAAGAAAGGCAGCGGGGGCACCTCGTAGCCGGTCTCGCCGGCGTCGAGATACCAGGCGCGCTGCTCGTCGGTCGTCAGGCTCCAGCAGCAGTCACCGTCCTGGGGGACGAACGCGTCGACGTAGACGAGGGAATCGATCCGCTCCGGCACCCGATCGGCGACCCCGCTCAGTACCATGCCGGCGTAGCTGTGGCCGACCAGGACCGCGCCCTCGATCTGCTCCATCGCGAGCATGCTCGTCACGTCCTCGATGTGCGTCTCCAGGTTCACCGTCGAGGTCAGGAGGTGCCGGCGCTCACCGAGCCCGCTGAGTGTCACCGCGTCGGCGCGGTGCCCGTGCTCGCGCAGCCGGGCTGCGAGCGGTTCGAACCACCAGCCACCGTGGCAGGCGCCGGGCACGAGAACGAACGTCGCCATCGGGGGACCTCCTGAGCAGCGTCGTCAGCGGCCCCAGTAGCTTCGCACGAGAGCCCGCGTCAGCGGGTGGCGCAGCCAGAACAGCAGGCGCCCCCAGGGGCGCAGCCGGCGCACCAGCTCGTCGCGGCCCCCCTGGAGCGTCAGCCACTCCTGCGTCAGCTCGACCTCCGCCAGGCGAGCTCGGACCTCGACGAGCCGGGCCAGCCTGCGCACCCGTCGTAGCCGCGGCACGAGCGCAATCGCGCAGACGAGCACGGCGAGCGCCGCCAGCACGAGCACGGCCTGGCCGCCCAGCGCCCCCACGCCGAGCAGGTCAGCTGCCGCCGGGACCATCAGGCGCGTCCGCAGTCTCCGCCTCGGCGACCGCCGTCCCCTCGAGCTCCTCGAACGTCAGCCCGACCGGCGCGATCGCGACGACGCTGTCCTCGTCCGCAATCCGCATCACGATCACGCCCTGCGTCTGCCGGCCGATGCGCGAGATCGAGCCGACCGTGGTGCGCATGACCATGCCCTGCCAGGTGATGAGCAGGATCTCCTGCGTCTCGTCGTCGACGGTGCGCACGGTGGCGAGCTTGCCGACGCGATCGGTGATCTTCAGCGTGAACACGCCCTGCCCGGCACGGTGGTGGAGCGGGTATTCGGAAAGCGGCGTCCGCTTGCCGAACCCACGCTCGGTGACGACCAGGAGGTCGGCGCCCGGCTTCACGATCGCCATCCCGGCGAGCCGATCGCCGGCGCCCAGCCGAACCCCGATCACACCCTGCGTGTCGCGGCCCATCGGGCGCACCTCGCTCTCCGGGAAGCGGATCGCCTTGCCGAGCTGGGTCGCCAGGATGAGCTCGTCGTCGCCGGTCGTCGGCGTCGCCCACAGCAGCTCGTCGCCGTGCTGGAGATTGATCGCGATCAGGCCGTTGCGGCGCACGTTCGCATACTCCGGCAGCGGCGTCTTCTTGACGATGCCGCCGCGGGTGCCCATCAGCATGTACTTGGCGTCGGCGTCGTCCTTCTCCGGCCGCACGAAGATCGCCGTGATCCGCTCGTCCTTCGCGATCTCGATCAGGTTGTTGATCGGCACGCCCTTCGCGCTGCGGTCGCGCTCCGGGATCTCGTGGACGCGCAGCTGGAAGACCCGCCCGCTCTGCGTGAAGAAGAGCATCGACGCGTGCGTATGGGTGATCCGCAGGTGCTCCGCGTAATCCTCCTCCCGCACCCCGGTCGGCGCATCCGAGCCGGCGGTCGGCCGGGCCCCCTTGACGCCGACGCCGCCGCGCAGCTGGGCTCGGAACGTGCGCGACACCTGCCGCTTCACGTACCCGCGGTGGGTCACCGTGACGACGACCTCCTCCTTCGGGATCAGGTCCTCGGCCGTCAGGTCGGTCGGATCCAGATCGGAGATCTCCGTACGGCGGTCGTCGCCGTACTTCTTCGCCGTCGTCTCCATGTCCTCGGCGATCAGCATCCGCACCATCTGCTCGGAGGCGAGGACCGACTCCAGGTAGGCGATCAGCTTGATCACCTCCTCGTACTCCTGGTCGATCTTGCCGCGCTCGAGACGGGTCAGGCGGGACAGGGTCAGGGCGAGGATCGCGCGCGACTGCCGCTCGGAGAGGCCGAACGTCTGCTGCAGCCGCGTGTTCGCCTCGTCCGCGTCGCTCGCGGCGCGGATCGTCGCGATCACCTCGTCCAGGTGGTCGAGCGCGATCTTCAGACCTTCGAGGACGTGGGCCCGGTCCTGCGCCTTCGCGAGGTCGAAGCGGGTGCGGCGCAGGATCACCTCGCGCCGGTGGTCGATGAAGTGCTGGAGCAGCTGCTTCAGCGAGAGCACCTGCGGGCGCCAGTCGACGATCGCGAGCGCGGTCACCCCGAACGTCGTCTGGAGCTGGGTGTGCTTGTAGAGGTTGTTGAGCACCGTGAACGGCCGCGCCTCGCGCTTCAGCTCGATCACGATGCGCATGCCGTGGCGATCGGACTCGTCGCGGAGGTCGGCGATGCCGTCCAGCTTGCGGTCGGCGACGAGATCGGCGATCTTGGCGACCAGGTTCGCCTTGTTGACGGCGTAGGGCAGCTCGTCGATCACGATCCGCTCGCGACCGTTCGCCGCCTCCTCGAACGTGTGGCGAGCGCGGACCACGATGCGCCCGTGGCCGGTCGCGTAGGCCTGCCGGATGCCGCCCCGGCCCATGATCATGCCGCCGGTCGGGAAGTCGGGCCCGGGGATGAATCGGAGCAGGTCGTCGACCGTCGCCTCGGGGTGCTCGATCAGGTGCTGCACGGCGCCCGCCACCTCGCGCAGGTTGTGCGGCGGGATGTTCGTCGTCATGCCGACCGCGATGCCGGTCGCGCCGTTGACGAGCAGGTTCGGGATCCGCGCCGGCAGGATCACCGGCTGCTGCTCCGTCCCGTCGTAGTTCTCGACGAACGGGACCGTATCCTTCTCGATGTCGGCGAGCATCTCGTTCGCGACCGGGGCGAGCCGTGCCTCGGTGTACCGCATCGCCGCCGGAGGGTCGCCGTCGACGGAGCCGAAGTTGCCCTGACCGTCGATCAGCGGAGCGCGCATCGACCAGGGCTGTGCCATGCGGACCAGCGCGTCGTAGATCGCGGTGTCGCTGTGCGGGTGGTACAGCTTCATCACGTCGCCGACGTAGGCGGCGCACTTGCGATGGCGCGATTGGGCGGTCGCGCCCGCCTGCTGCATCGTGTAGAGGATGCGGCGCTGGACCGGCTTCAGGCCGTCGCGGACATCGGGGAGCGCCCGCGCCACGATGACGGACATCGCGTAGTCCATGTAGGAGGTCTGCATCTCGTCGAGCAGGCTCTTCCCGAGGACATGGCCGAACTCGCTGTTGTGGCCCCCGGGCGGGCTGCCCGCCGCGCCGCCGGATTGGTCGTCTGTCATGCCGCGTACCTCCTCAGCACGACGACCGCGTTCTGGCCGCCGAAGCCGAAGCCGTTCGAGATGGCCACGTCGATGTCGAGCTTCTTCGCCTCGTTCGGCGTGTAGTCCAGATCACAGTCCGGATCGGGTGTCTCGTAGTTGATCGTGGGATGGACGATGCCGTCGCGCATGCAGAGCAGCGTCGCGACCGCCTCGACCGCGCCGGCGGCGACGAGCAGGTGGCCGATCATCGACTTCGTGCTCGAGATCGCGACCTTCCTGGCATGGTCGCCGAGCGCCATCTTCAGCGCCTTCGTCTCCGCCTTGTCGTTGAGGCCGGTCGAGGTGCCGTGGGCGTTGACGTAGTCGACCTGCGACGGCGCGATGCCGGCGTCCCGCAGCGCGAGCGTGATCGCCTGCGCCGGCGCCGTGCCGGTCTCGTCCGGCGCGACCTGGTGGAACGCGTCGTTCGTGTTCGCGAAGCCGATCACCTCACCGAGGATCCGGGCGCCGCGTGCCTGCGCGTGCTCCAGGTCCTCCAGCACGAGCGTGCCCGAACCCTCGCCGGGCACGAAGCCGTCGCGGTCCTTGTCGAAGGGCCGGCTCGCGCGCTCGGGGTCGTCGTTGCGGGTGGAGAGCGCCTTGATCGTGTTGAACGAGTGGACGCCGACCTCGCACAGGGAGGCCTCGGTGCCGGCGGCGAGCATGACGTCCGCCTGCCCGTACTGGATCGCTCGCAAAGCACACCCGATCGCGTGCGTGGAGGCGGCACAGGCGATCGTGTTCGTCGAGTTCTGCCCGCGCAGCCCGTACGTCATCGCAACCGTCGCAGCCGCGATGTTCGGGATCACCATCGTCGAGTAGAGCGGGTGCATGCGGCCGCCGTTGATGAAGCTCGCCGCCTGCGTCGTCATCATGTCGAACCCGCCGATGCCGGTCCCCATCTCGACGCCACACCGAAAGGAGTCCTCCTCCTTCAGATCC
Source organism: Candidatus Dormiibacterota bacterium (assembly GCA_049283435.1). Classification (GTDB taxonomy): domain Bacteria; phylum Chloroflexota; class Dormibacteria; order Dormibacterales; family Dormibacteraceae; genus CAVTSA01. The sequence goes on along the minus strand of JBAPVZ010000677.1, from coordinate 839 downwards.
AGACCCGCGTCCTCCAGCGCCATACCGGCGGTGATCACCGCGAACTGCGCGAAGCGCGCCGTGCGCTGGATCACCTTGCGGTCCAGGTAGTCCGCCGGATCGAACTGCTTCAGCTCGCAGGCGAACTTCGTCGTCATGCGCGAGCTGTCGAACAGCGTGATCGGCGCCGCGCCGCTGCGACCCTCGAGCAGGGCGCTCCAGTACTCGTCGACGGTCTTCCCGATCGGCGTCAGCGCCCCCACGCCGGTGACGACGACTCGCCGCCGAGCGGCGGTGCTCTGTCCGTTCGTGCTCATGGCGCGAGCGCCTCCCGAATCTTGTCAGCGAGCCCGGCCGCGCTGGCCTCGCTCGCGACGCGGATCGCATTCTTGACCGCGCGGGCATCGGAGCGTCCGTGGGCGACGACCGCGACGCCGTCGATCCCGAGGAGGGGCGCCCCTCCGAACTCCCGCCAATCGATGCTCGAGCGGATGCGGCCGATGCTGGGTCGGATCAGCAACCCGCCCACCTTACCGCGGGCCGTGCGGGGGATCTCCTCGCGGAGCACGCTCATCAGCAGCTCGGCGACCGACTCGGCGGTCTTGATGAAGACGTTGCCGGCGAACCCGTCGGTGACGACGACGTCGGCATGGCCGGCGAGCACCTCCTTCGGCTCCACGTTGCCGATGAAGTCGAAGTCGTGGGCATCCTGCCGCAGCCGCTCGTGGACCTCGCGCACGAGCTCATTCCCCTTCGAGGCCTCCTCGCCGTTCGCGAGCAGCGCCACGCGCGGCGGCCGCCGCCCGAGCACCCCGGCCGCGAACACGGCGCCCATGATCGCGAACTGCACCAGGTATTCC
>JBAPVZ010000676.1:0-1602 GCA_049283435.1 Candidatus Dormiibacterota bacterium | reverse complement strand
GCGACGACCTCGACCGCGGCCATTAGGCCGAGTCCGCGCACGTCGCCGACGCTCGGCAGCGAATCCCGCGTGTGCAGGCCCGCGCGCAGCCGCTCCCCGAGCTGGGCGGCGCGGGGGACGAGGCCCTCCCGCTCGATGATGCGGAGGTTCGCCAGGCCGACGGCGCAGGACGTCGGATGCCCGGAATACGTGTAGGCGTGCATCCAGGCGACCTCGGGCGGCAGCTCGCGCAGCGCGGCGTCGAGCTTCTCGCCGAGGATGATGCCGCCGAGCGGGATGTAGCCGCTCGTGATGCCCTTCGCAAAGGAGACGATGTCCGGCTCGACGCCCCACCGCTCGAGCCCGAACCAGGTCCCGAGCCGCCCGTAGCCGGTGATCACCTCGTCGGCGATGAACAGCACGTCGTGGCGATCGCAGATCTCCCGGATCCTCGCGAAGTACCCGTCCGGCGCCGGGATGACGCCGCCCGCGCCCTGCACGGGCTCGGCGATGAACGCGGCGACCGTCTCCGGGCCCTCGCGCAGGATCGCCTGCTCCAGCTGGTCGGCGGCCCAGGCGCCGCAGTCCTCCGGCGTGCCCGAGCCCTCCCACCGGTACCAGTAGGGTGGCTCGACCTGCAGGAAGTCGGGCGCCAGCGGCTCGAACTGCTTGTGGTAGCTCGCCATGCCGGTCGCGCTCATGGCGGCGATCGTCACCCCGTGATAGGCCCAGCGGCGGGAGAAGATCTTCGTCTTCGTCGGCCGCCCCTGCAGCTTCCAGTAGGACCGGACAAGCTTGAAAGCGGATTCGTTCGACTCGGCGCCGCCGCTCGTGAAGAAGACGGAGCGCATGCTCGGGTAGGCGAGCTCCACGATGCGGCCCGCGAGCTCGATCGCCGGCAGGTTGGCCTGGCCGTTGTAGTTGGAGGCGAACGCGAGCCGGCTCATCTGGTCCGCCGCCGCCTCCGCCAGCTCACCCCGCCCGTGGCCGACGTTCACGTTCCAGAGCTGGCTCAGCCCGTCGACGTATTCACGACCGTTCGCGTCCTGCACAAGACTGCCGCGCCCGCTGACGAAGATGAGTGGACCCGACGCCGTCTGCGCCGCGTTGTGGAGTGGATGCACGACGTGGGCATGGTCGAGCCGTTGCAGCTCCTCGACGGTGAGATCGGACATCACGTCCCTCCTCTTGGCATAGCGTGTGGTGCGGCCTTACGGTAGCCGCTAGGCGAACGGAGCCTGCGGAGCCTTGTGGCGTGGAATCCCGAACGTGTCGGGTAACAGGTCCCCGGCGGCCCGTTCGACGACGCCCTCGGTGCTTCGGTAGCGAACGGTCGTCCCCGGACCACCGAACTCGGCGATGACCTGCCGGCAGGCGCCGCACGGCGCGCAGGGCTCGGGCCCGTCGTGGACGACCGCGACGGCGACGATGCGCACCTCCGGACCCTCCTCCGCGACCGCCCGCGCGATCGCCGAGCGCTCGGCGCAGATCGTCAGCCCGTAGCTGACGTTCTCCACGTTGCAGCCGGCGTGGACGCGGCCCGACGCGGTGCGCACGGCGGCCCCGACGCGAAATCGGGAGTACGGCGCGTACGCCTGTCCGAGGACCGCCTCCGCCGCCGCC
>JBAPVZ010000675.1:0-4694 GCA_049283435.1 Candidatus Dormiibacterota bacterium | reverse complement strand
GTCCTGCACCGGCTACCTGGTGCCCTCCCTCGACGTCCACCTGATCCCGCGGCTCGGTCTGCGTCGCGACGTCCGGCGACTGCCGCTGACCGAGCTCGGCTGCTCGGGCGGCCTCGCCGGCCTCGCGCTCGGCCATGAGTGGGCGCAGGGCCGTGCCGACGCCCGCGTGCTGATCGTCGCGGTCGAGCTGCCGTCGCTGAACCTGCAGCCGGACGACCGCTCGCTCGACAACCTGACCGCGTCGATGGTCTTCGGAGACGGCGCCGCGGCGGCCGTCCTCTCGTCGGCCCCGGCGCGACCGGGAGACGTCGAGGTCACGGCGGTGGCGTCGCAGCTGCTTCCCGACAGCGTCGACGCGCTCGGCTTCGACCTGCGCGACGACGGCTTCCATACGGTGTTGCAGCCACGGCTCGCGAAGGTCGTCGGTGACCGGCTGCGCCCGGTCGTCGACGGGTTCTGGGAGGGGCCCCCGCCCGCCTTCTACGCGATCCACGCCGGGGGAGCCCGCATCTTCGACGCCGTCCGCGACGCGCTGCAGCTGGAGGACGCAATGCTCGAGCCTTCGCGGTCCGTATGGGGCCGTACCGGCAACCTGTCGTCTGCCTCGATCCTGTTCGTGCTCGCGGAGCTGGCCGGCTCGGGTCCGGGGTGCCCGCGGAACGGAGCCGCCGGAACTCCGCCGGGTGGGGAGGCGGCGGGCGACGGCCTCGCGATCGCGTTCGGGCCTGGCGTCACGGTCGAGCTCGCGCGGCTCAGACGAGCCCCCGGATGACCTGCCTCGCCTGACTCGAGCCGGGTGCTACGGTCACCGAATGACCTCGCATTCGCTCCCGCGCTCGCGACCGTCGGAACCGGGCGTCGCCGCCCAGGGCGTGCTCGACTATCTCGACGCGGTGGAGCGCGCGGACATCGAGATGCACTCGTTGCTGGTGGTTCACCACGGCGTCGTCGCCGCCGAGGGCTGGTGGGCGCCGTACACCGCCGATCGGGTGCAGCTGCTCTACTCACTGTCCAAGAGCTTCACCTCGAGCGCGGTCGGGATCGCCGAGCAGGAGGGACTGCTCTCGATCGACGATCTGGTCCTCGACCACTTTCCAGACGAGGCGCCGGCGCACCCCTCCGCGAATCTCCGGGCGATGCGCGTGCGCGACCTGCTGGCGATGGCGAGCGGGCACCAGGAGGACACCAAAGAGCGGATGACAGCCGGGGCGCCCGACCTCGTTCGCGCCTTCCTCGCCCTCCCGCCGGAGCATCCGCCGGGCACCCATTTCACCTACAACCAGGGGTGCACGCACACGCTCGCGGCGCTCGTCAGCCGGCTCAGCGGCCAACCGCTGCTCGACTATCTGCGCCCGCGCCTCTTCGACCCGCTGGGCATCGACCAGGCGATCTGGACGCTCGCCCCCGACCACGTCGAGCAGGGATGGTCAGGCCTGCACGTGGTGACCGAATCGATCGCCAAGCTGGGCCAGCTCTACCTCCAGGGCGGCCGCTGGCAGGCGGCCCAGGTGATCCCCGAGTCCTATGTCGAGGAGGCGACCCGAAAGCAGGTCGAGAACCGGCACCATTCGGAGAATCCGGACTGGCAGCAGGGCTACGGCTTCCAGTTCTGGCGCTGCCGCGGCGACGCCTTTCGCGGGGATGGCGCGTTCGGCCAGCTCTGTGTCGTGCTCCCCGGTCTGGACGCGGTCGTCGCCTGCACCGCGCAGACGGCCGAGATGCAGACCGAGCTGAACCTGATCTGGGAGCACCTGCTGCCGGCGCTGCGGGCGGACCCCGGGCGGCGGGACGAGCACGCCGAGGAACGGCTGGCGCGACGGCTTCGAGACCTCTCGACCCGACGCGGCGAGGCACGCTACCAGGGCCCGCGGCAGGCCGCGGTGTTCGAACCCGACGGTGACACCGCCGGCCTGGGACGGTTGCTCGTCGAGCCCGCCGCCGATGGTCCGCGCCTCACGGTCGCGCACGCCGGCGGTGAGGTCGCCGTCGAGCTGCGAGCGGGCCGCTGGGCCGAGGCCGACCTGCCCGGCGTCGGGACGCTCCTGTCACCGGTCGCGATCAGCGGCGGCTGGGTGTCGGAGCAGGAGTTCCGGGCCGACCTGGTCTTCCTGAGCAGCCCGCACCGGCTCAGGCTCCGGGCGACCACCGGCAGGAGCCCGCGATACGTGGCGAGGTGGGCGCAAGCGCCCCTCTGATGCGGGCGGTGGTCCCGCCGCGAGGATGCGCCCCGCCTTGAGTTTGTCCCGGCGCCACCCGAATCAGAAGACGCCCGGGATGAACCGCTTGCGACCGGCGAACGCGCGACGGTAGCCGTCGCTCTGCTCGAGGCGCGCCTCCTCGACGCGGATGCGATCCCAGAGGACGAGCGTGTCGAGCGCGGTCAGCACGAGGGCCGATCGCCAGGCGCCCCCGGCCATCGGCAGCGTGACCATCTCGCTCGCGACCGCGACGTAGTTCGGGTGGCGAACGAGGCGATACGGGCCTCCGGTCACCGGATGCAGCTCCTCGGCGACGACGCCGCGGACGTTCCACTGCCGGCCGAGCGTCGCGATCGCCCACCAGCGGAGTGCCGTCGCCCCGCACCAGGCGACGATCCAGCGCCGAGGGTGACGGGGGCGTGCCAATCCCAGCGCGACCTCGCCGAGCGGGAGTGTGAAGAGGCCGACGTGGACGGCGACCATCAGCGCGAAGCGTCCCGCTGCGCGCTCCCGCGGGCGGCTGCCGCGCATGGCCCGCTCGTTGCCCATCGAGCGCAGGAGCTCGGCTGCGCGCTGTGCCGCCGCGGCGCCGACGAGCCCCAGGTACCACGGCGGGACGCGAGGCTTCACCCGTGCCGTCCTGTGCTCACCCACGTCGTCCGGCTATGCAGCGAGGTTGTCGATTGGCGCCGATCTAGGCGACTTCGAGCGGCGCCGGAGCCGTCGTCAGCTGCTCGATGATCGCGCGCAGCGTCGCCTCTGCCTGCTTGATCTCGACGGTCGACTCCCGTTCCTGCTGCACGCGTGCCCGCGCCCGCTCGATCGCCCCGAGGAGCTCGGGGTCCCGCTCGGTCTGGTGGCGCCGCTCGACCGCGGCCTCGATCGCCGAGCGATCGTCCACCGTCTTCTGAATCACTCGATACGCGTCGGCGAGCGCCGTCCGTCGTCGTTCTCGGGTGTCGTTCGCCGCCGCCGCCGCCGCGAGCAACTGCTTCACGAACGCGCGGGCCTCGCGTTCGGACTCGCCGCAGGAGACGAGCGCGCTGCCGGTCTCCGTCATGACGAGCAGGTAGGGCGTCGGATCGGCGTTCGTCTCCGCCCAGTGCAGGTCGGCGGCGCCGCTGTCGCCGACCAGGAACAGATCCTCCAACGCGCGGGACTCGGAGGAGACCAGCTCCGCCGCGCTCCCGATCGCCCCCCGTGCGGCCGCGGCCGGGCCGGCGCTCGACGGCATCTCGATCCGCGCCTCGAACAGATGGATCGGGCCGAAGCTCGCAAGATGTTCGCCCTTGCCGGGCATGCGCACCTCGGCCAGCTTCCGCCAGGCGTCGGCGAGTCCGTGCTCACGCGAGGCCTCGACCTCGTGCACGGCGGCTTCGGCGGCGGCGATGCGCGCGTCCCGCTCGGCGCTCGCGCGCTCGACGTCGGCCTGCGCCGACTCGAGCCGCGCCTGCCACTCCGCCTTCGCCGCCAGCACCGCCTCGTGCGCGGTCGTGACGTCACCGGCGGCCCCGGTCAGGCGGCGGGCCGTCTCCAGCACCTCGTCCGCCTCTCGGAACGTGGGGACGGGCGCCTGCTGGCCGATACGGAGCAGCAGTGGCTGCAGCCGATCCTCGAAGCCTGTGAGCTCGGCCCGGAGCCGCTGATGGTCGTCGTCGACGCCCGAGAAACGCGCGAGCATGCCGCCGATCCGGCGGGACCCTGGCGTCTCCAGCCCGCGCAGCCGGCGTTCGGTCGAGGACCGCTGCTCCGCGAGGTCGAGCGCATCGTCGATCGTGTCCCCGAGTGCATCGGGTACCGGCCAGTCGTCGGGTCGCTGGACCAGCAGCTGACCCCGACGCAGGTGACGGCCGGCGGCGAGCGCGGCGAGACCGTCGACGAGGATGGTCGGATCCAGCTCCGACGGAACCTGGAGCCTCCACGCTTGGCCGTCCCACCGCCAGAGGCCGTCCGAGCTGAGCGCCGGGATCCAGGTGGCGCCGTTCCACCAGAATTCACCATCGGCGCTGAACCGCGTCGTCGGCTTGGGGTCGGCCGGCACCGAGGCGGTGGGCGGAGCGGTGTCCGCGACCGCCGGCGTGGCCGTCGCCGGCGGCGGCTCGACGGCTGCTGCCGGCTCGGCAGGGCCCTCGTCGTCGGCAGGCGCGCCGGCTTCCCCGTCCGCTGCGGCCACCGGCGTGTCGTCCGGCTCGGGCCCCGGCACCTCGGCGGCCGGCTGGCGCTGCGCCGGGTACCGCCTGGGGAGCGAATGCGTCACGACGACGCGACCCTCCTCAGGACCCCCGTCGTCCGGGTCCGCGTCGCCCAGCGGCCGACGCTCCTCGAGCTCCTCCTCCGGCCCGGGGGACTGGTCGTCTGACGGCGATGTTGCCTTGGGGTCGCGTGCCCCGCGGCGGCCTCGGCGCCTCTCCATCCCCGCATGATAGGGAGCCCGGGGGTGCGCCTGCACGTCGCGCGCGCCGTGCCCGGCGCGCCCGCCCGCGCTCGCGTCCGCGC
>JBAPVZ010000674.1:0-7864 GCA_049283435.1 Candidatus Dormiibacterota bacterium | reverse complement strand
CGGTGAACGTCTCGGTCTCCTCGCTGGCCACGACGGCATCGTAGAACTTCGGCGGGCGCCGGCTGCCGGCTCGATCCTCCGGTCGGTGGCGCGGGAGCGTCACCTGCGGTGCCGACCGCACGCGTGTCTCGCCGGCGCCCCCGATCGGCACGGTGCCGGTGCGAATCGCCGGCGGCGCCGCGCCGCTCGGTCGTGGACGCCTGAGCGCCCTCACCACGCGGTGACCTCGTCCGCGAGCTCTTCGACGAAACGGAGCTCGCTCGCGCCGCCCGGCCGGCGCACGGCCAGGCGATTCGCCGCCAGCTCCCGGTCTCCGATCACGGCCAGGCGGGGCACGCGTCGCGCCGACGCCTCCCGGACGAGCGCCCCGACGGTGCGCCTGACGTCGCCGACCTCCGCCCGCACGCCCAAGCGTCGGAGGCGATCCGCGAACCCCTCCGCTCCCTGCAGGTGGCGCGGTGCGACCGGTGCGAGCAGCACCTGCACCGGGCACATCGGGGGCGGCAGGTGTCCGTCCGCGTGCTCGAGCAGGATGCCGAGGAACCGCTCGAAGGACCCGGCGATCGCGCGGTGGATGAGCACGGGCACCCGAGCCCCGCCCGAAGCGTCGACGTAGGCGCAGCCGAAGCGGGCGGGCAGCTGCAGGTCGACCTGCACGGTGCCGGTCTGCCACTCCCGGCCTCGCGCATCGGTCATCAGGAAGTCGACCTTGGGCGCGTAGAACGAGCCCTCACCGGGAGCCACCTCGTAGCCGCCGGCGCCGGTGACGTCGTCCAGCGCCTGCCCGATGATCGCGATCGCACGCTCCCAGACGGCGTCGTCTCCGAGCCGGTCCGTGGGCGCGGTTCCGAGGCGGGGACGGAAGCGAACGCCGAAGCGGCCGTAGAGCTCACGAGCAAGCGCGAAGACCTGCGCCAGCTCGTCCTGGACACCGTCTTCGGTCACGAAGAGGTGCGCGTCGTCCTGCCGGAACTCCTGGGCGCGCAGGATGCCGTTCAGCGAGCCGGACGGCTCGTGGCGATGGAGCAGGTCGTCGCAGTAGAGCCGCAGCGGCAGCTCGCGGTAGCTGTGGCGGCGGCTCCGGAAGAGGAGCATCGCGCCGGGGCAGTTCATCGGTTTGAGGCCGAAGCGCCCGGCCCAGAACATGGCGGAGCCGTAATGCGCCGCGTGGCCGGAGGTCTCGAACAGCGACCGGTCGGCCAGCTGCGGGCCGGCCATCTCGACGTAGCCGCGCGCGGCGTGCTCCTGTCGCCACATCTCCCGGAGCGCGCGCATCACCGTGACGCCGGCGGCCAGCCAGTAGGGCATCGCCGGTGAGGCGGGGTCGAAGTGCGCGAGCTCGAGGCGCTCCAGCCACTCGCGGTGGCCGGCGGTGGGGTCGGCGGCTGCCGTGGTCACTACCTCCAGAAACGAAAAAAGGCCCCCGCCCAAAAGGGGCGGGGGCCTGCCGTCGGTTGCTTCAGCCTGCGGCGTCTGCGCGCAGGCGGGAACCGAGGGCTTCCCGCCGGTGCGTCGTCGTGATGATCCAGGCCGCCCGGCTCATGGCGCAGATGGTAGGGCCTCGACGGCGACTTGCCAAGCGACTCACCTTGCGGCATCTCGCGAGGAGGTCACCGCAGGTCGAGCTTCGCGAGCACCTCCGGATTCCAGATCGCCCGCGGCAGATGCCCGTTCAGCACCGCCGCGACCTCCTGAGCAGGCCGGAGATGCCGCTCGCGGTCGGTCCAGACGCTGCGCGACGCGCTGTGAGGTGTCAGCACGACGTTTTCGAGGCCGCTCAGCGGGTGCTCGCCCGGGATCGGCTCCTCCTCCATGACGTCGAGCGCGGCGCCGGCGAGGAGCCCGGAACGCAGCGCGTCGACCAGGGCGAGCTCGTCGACGACGGGACCGCGGCTCGTGTTGACGAGCAGCGCAGCCGGCCGCATGAGGCGCAGTTCGGGGGCTCCGATCAGATGGAACGTGCCACGCTCCAGCGGCACGTGGAGGGAGACGAAGTCGCTGTCCTGCAGCACCCCGGCGAGCGTTCCCCGCTGGACGCCGAGCTGCGCCATCGCCGCCTCGTCGACGGCGGGGTCGGTCGCCACGATGCGCATGCCGAACCCGCTCGCCCGGCGGGCCACCGCCCTGCCGATACGGCCCAGGCCGACCAGCCCGAGCGTCGCTCCGAACACACGGGGAATGCCCTTCGTGCTCGGCCCCTCCCGGCGCTGCCAGGAGCCGTCGCGCACGGCCCGGTCCTGCTGCGGGATACGGCGCGCGATCGCGAGCAGCAGGCCGAACGTGTGGTCGGCGACCTCCTCCTCGATGACCCAGGGCATGTTGCACAGCACGATGCCCTTCTCCGTCGCGAGGTCGATGCCGTCCACCGAGTCCATCCCGATCGAGCTCCGGGAGATGACACGGCAACGCGTGAGCGACTCCAAGAAGGCGCGTGAGATCGAGCTGGTGGCGATGACGCCGTCGGCATCGCGGACCGCCGCCAGCACCCGGTCCGGTGCGGACTCCCGGGTCACGCTGACGCGGCAGCCCGCGCGCTCGAGCAGAGCGACGACATCCGGGCCGGAGGCCGGCCCGCTCGGGTCGACGATCACGACGGTCGGTCGCTCGCCGGCCCCTGCCCCGACGCTTTGCCCGTTCGGGTCCGCGGCTGCCGTCATGCTCGGTCCTCCCTGATCCAATCCGATGCCGTCACAGTGCCCCCACGCCCAGGGCGTCCAGCAGGTAGCGGCGATTGCGCCGCAGCTTCTCCTCCACCGACCCTTCCCCGGCGCGTGGCGGGTCGAGGTCGATCGTGATCCAGTACCGATAGTTGCGATCGAGCACCCGCCGCCAGACCGCGCCGAAGTCGACGCCACCGGCGCCGATGTCCTGGTAGAGGCACTCCCGCTCGTGCATCTCGCGGGTCGGCGAGGGTCCGCGGTAGCCCCGATACGCCGCGGCCGCGTCCTTCCAGTGCAGCGCGACGATGCGATCCCAGTGGTCGTCGAGGAACGCGAGCGGGTCACCGCCGCCGAGCAGCACGTGGCCGGTGTCCAGCGTCAGGGAAACGTGGTCCGGGTCGGTCAGCTCGAGCAGCCGCGTGATCTCCTCCGGGCGCTCGACCGGACCCCAGAGGTGGGGGTGGGGGGCGAGTCGCATGCCGAGGTCGCTGACTCCGCGCCCGAGCTCGTTCAGCGTCGACGCGATCGCCTGCAGATCCGCCTCGGTCGTGCCCGCCGGTGGCCGGGTGCCGAGGTTGATCTTGAAATGCCGGCAGCCGAACTCGGCGAGGAAGCGACGCGCGAAGTCGAGATGGTCCGCGATCGTCCGCGCCCGTCGCTCGGGGTCGATGAAGTCGGTCGACTGGCCGGCGCCGCCGTTGGAGCAGGTCGCCATCCCCACGCCGTTCGCGTCCAGGAGGCGGCGCAGCGCGGAGGGGTCGTCGAGGAAGCCAGGCAGCCATTGCCGGTACGGCTCGATGCCGGAAAAGCCGAGCGCAGCGGTCAGCTCGACATCGGCCGCCGCCAGGTCGCCGAACACGGCGGTGCCGACCGCGAACCGAGGGCCGCCGTCGAGCGACGGACGAGCACCATCCCACACCTTGTCCAGCACCTCCCTCCACGAGCCGTCGCGCGGCAGTCCGCCCCGCCCCCAGTGTGCGCCGTCGGTCCGGGCGATTGCCGGGATCGGGAAGCTTCGGCTACGGTGGGGAGAGTCGGCAGTGGGATGTCGGGTCCGGGAGGACCCGGGAGGGATCAGGCATGGCGACGACGTCCGAGCTCGCGCTCAACCCAGAGAACCTGTCCATCAGCGTCGAGCAGGTGAAGGCTCGGCAGGGAGCGGCTCCCTGGAGCGAGCAGATCGTCCGCAACGACCGCTACGTGGTGACCGTGATCTGCCAGGAGCCGGGACACCAGAACGACTGGCACTACCACGTCGTCGACGAGTGCTGGTTCATCTACGAGGGGGAGCTGTCCTGGACGATGGAGGGTCGCCCCGAGCCGGTGCGCGTGAAGGCGGGCGATTGGGTGCTGGCACCGGCCAACACCTGCCACTTCATCCAGGTGCACGGCGATCGGCCGGGGATCCGGATCGCGATCGCCTACGCCGGCGAGCCGCACCGCCACGAGCGGGAGGGCGGCATGCCGCCGGCGCCCGCCGGTGCGCGGACGCCCTGAGCGAGCCGGGACCGCGCGACGGGCGCGGTCCCGGACGTCGTCACGCGCTCGGCGCGGAACCCACCGGGCGCGCCGGCCAGCCGGCGCGGGGATCGGGCAGCGGCGTCAGTCGCCCCACGATCGTCTCGCGTGATCCCTCCAACCAGGGCGGCAGGATGACCGTGCGGCCGAACTGCTCGGGGGGTCCGTCGACGGTGAAGCCGGGTTCGGCCGTCGCCAGCTCGAACAGGACGCCGCCCGGCTCGCGAAAGTAGACCGAGTGGAAGTAGTGCCGATCGACGATGCCGGTGTGCCCGATGCCCGCCTCGTCGAGTCGCTGCACCCAGCGCGCCTGGTCGGCATCGGTCGTCGCCCACGCGACGTGTGCACGACCCCCGCGCTCTGGCGGGCGCGCTCGGCGGGTGCCGGATCGAGCGCGATCCAGCCGCCCCGATTCGGTCCACGCAGCTCCCAGCGGCTGCCGCCGGCCGCCCGTGCGCCGAGCAGGTCCTCCAGCAGGCGCACCGTTGGCGCCGGCTCGGCGATGTAGGCGCGGACGCCCTCGAAGCCCTGCAGGGCGAGCCCGGCCGGGATCTGGGGATGGTCGGCGACGAGCGGTTCGTCGGGGACGTCGCCGATCAGGAGCTCGTGGCCGAGCCCCTCCGGGTCGGAGAAGCGCAGCCGATCGCCCTCCCACCCGGCGGCGATCCCTTCGCGCTCCAGACGTTCCGCCCAGAAGGGGAGCGAGGCGGCCGAGCCGACCCGCCAGACGATGCGATGAATCGTCCCGGCGCCGGCGTGCCCGGGCCTCGCGCCCGGATACTCGAAGAACGTCAGATCGGCGCCGGGCTGCGCGCGCTCGTCGCCGTAGAAGAGGTGATACACGCTCGGATCGTCCTGGTTGACCGTCTTCGCGTTCAGGCGCAGGCCGAGCACGCGGGTGTAGAAGTCGACGTTGCGGCGCGCGTCGCCGGTGATCGCCGAGATGTGATGAATGCCGTCGAGTTGCATCGATTCGAGCCTCCGTGTGGCCGATTCCGCGAGAAACTTGCTACAGCAAGCAATCTCGCCGCGACGGCACCTATTCCGCCGCTCGGCTCACGTGCAATCCTGCGCGGCATCCGGCGCCAGGTGGGCGAGGACGGCGGCGAGCGACTCGATCTCACCCGGGGCCAGGCGGTCGAAGAAGCGCCGCTGCACCCCCTCGTAGTGGGTCAGCCGGGCGACGCGCAGCAGCTCGAACCCGGCCGGTGTCAACCCGGCCTGCCTGGCGCGCCCATCGCCGGCTTTCACCTGCCGCTGGACCAACCCTCGACGCGCCAGCCCGTCGACGAGACGGGACACGCGGCTCAGACTGAGCCCCGCCTGCTCGGCGAGCGCCGACAATCCGAGCGTCCGATCCGAGCTCGCGGCCAGGCGGCCCAGCAGCTCGAGGCCGCTGAGGCTGAGGCCATGGGCCGCGAGCAGCTCGGCTTCCAGCGCTCGGGTGAGGCGCTTGTGCGACTCGAGCAGGCCGATCCATGCCTGGGCGGCGGCGGCCGGCAACCGGGCGAGGCCGTCCTCGCCGATGACGTACCGACAGGAGCTGGTGACCGGCATCATCGGAGTTGCCATCTGCTTGCCCCAGCAAGCATACCTGCTGGACGGTACGGTTCGGCGATGCCGCCGGCACCGGCCAGGCGGCGCCGGAACCGGCTCGTGACATCGCGAGTGCGACCATGAGCTCGTGCCCGGGGAGTCCGACGCGGCCGCGGTCGAGGTCCAGCGCGCGTGCGCGGCGGATGCCGAGACGATGGCCGACGTCTGGCTGCGCTCTCGCCGGGCGGCGCTGCCGCGGGTCCGCCAGGTCCACTCCGACGGCGAGGTACGCACCTGGATCCGAGAGGTCGTCGTGCCGCACGTGGAGAGCTGGGTCGCCGTCGGCGGGGCCGGTCGGCTCGTCGTCGGCATGCTCGTGCTGGAGGGGGACTGGGTGGATCAGCTCTACCTCGACCCCGATTGGCGGGGCCGCGGCATCGGCGATCGCCTCCTCGGGCTGGCGAAGCAGCGGCGGCCGGGTGGGCTGCAGCTCTGGACGTTCCAATGCAACGCCCCGGCCCGCCGCTTCTACGAGCGCCACCGCTTCGTCGCCGTCGAACGGACGGACGGCGCCAGGAACGAGGAGCGGGAGCCGGACGTCCGCTACGCGTGGCGCCCGGAGACGACGCGGCGCCGATCGCCGGCGGCGGGCGAGCCCGACCGAAGCTCCTCCAAGTCTCGGGCCTGACGCCCGGACGTTTGGGAGCGGCGGGCCGCCCGCCGTCGTGATCTCATCTGCTGGTCAGTAGCCGCTGCTCGGGCTCGGCGAGGCGCCCCCCGAGCTGGTGAGGCCGGTGGTCGCGACGAACCAGATGCCTTCGACTCCCTGACCGGTCACGTCGCCCGCCGCCTTGTCCTTCACGTACGTGTAGAGCGGCCAGCCGTTGTAGGTGACGACCGACCCGCCGGCCGGGTTCGACGCGCTGCTGAACTTGCCCGAGGCGCCGGGCACGGTGATCGATTGACCGGAGGTTGCCGCCAGCGGCGGCCACGCGGCGGCGCAGCCGCCGGTGCACGTCACCGAGGCGGCCTTGTCGGGCGTGTAGTAGTACAGCGTCATCCCGGCCGCGTTGGTGAGGATCGTCTCGCTCTTGCCGGCGACCGTCGCGGTCGCGGTCTTGACGGCGGCGGCGCTGGCCGGTGTCGCGGTCGCCTGCGGGGTGGGAGACGATGCCGAACCGTAGCCTCCGCCGTTGGTGCCGCTCGACGGGCTCGATCCGCAGGCGGCGAGCAGCAGAGCTGTCACCCCGAGGACGAGTCCCGATAGGACATGACGTGGCAAACGCATCGATGAAACCTCCAGCAAACCGTGCAACGATGTCATCGAGGAGTACGGCGGCGCGTTACGGGCGTCCTCGCGTAACGCTGGTCGGTAGTTCCTTGGTGAACCATGAAGATGCGCCGCACAGGCACCGTGCTCCCGCTGCCCGTCGGCGGGGCCGCGGCGGGCCTCGACGTCGCGCTCGATGCGCTGGAGGGCGTCTACGCGTTCCTCTTCCGGCGCGTCGGCAACCGCCACGACGCCGAGGACCTGACGCAGCAGGTGGCACTGAAGGCGATACCCCGGCTATCGCCGGACGCCGCTCCGTCCGCGGTGCGTGCCTACCTGTTCGCGACCGCGAGGACCGAGCTGGCGGACTTCTGGGCGGCCCGTTTCGGACTGCCCCAGGAGGAGCTGCGCGAGGACGTGTTCGTACCCGACGAGCCGCGAGCACTGGACGACGAAGCAGGGTCGGCCGTCGGGCTCGCGCAGCGCATCCTGCGCAGGCTCCCGGCGAACTACGCGAAACTGCTCGAGCTGCGCTTCCTGCGCGGGTATTCGGCGAAGGAGATCGCGATGGAGATGGGCTCGAGCGCCGGCGCGGTGCGCATCATGCAGCTGCGCGCGCTGCGGGCGGCGGCGGAGGTGGACGTCGATGCATGACCAGGAGGAGCGCCGCGCGGCCCGGCGCCTCGACCGCATCGTCGGGCGCCTCCTGCGCGGGCAACGACTCGACGCGCGCGCCGACGATGCCGGCGATCACGAGACGATTCGCGCTGCTGCTCGCCTGTCGGGCGCGAGCGAGCCCTACCCGAGAATGGACCCCGGGTTCCGCCGGGAGCTGGCCGCCCGGCTCGCGCGCCAGCCGGCGTCCGGCACCGGTCCGAGC
>JBAPVZ010000673.1:0-5066 GCA_049283435.1 Candidatus Dormiibacterota bacterium | reverse complement strand
CGGCGTGGGTGTCGAGTGCGGCGCTCGCGGCCGCGGGCATCGACGAGGCGACCACGGATCCGCCGGGCGGCAGCATCGACCGCGACCCGCGTGGTCGACCGACGGGGATGCTGCGCGAGTGGGCGGTGCGGCTCGTCGACCGGGTCGTGCCGGCCCCGGACGACCGGATCTTCGACCGCGCGCTCGGGGAGGTCCTGCGCGGTCTCGCGCGGCGCGGGCTGACCTCGGTCACCTGCATGGATCGCGCCCCCCTCCTGCGAGCCCTGCAGCGCCTGCGCCGGACGCGCCGGCTGCCCGTGCGCGTCACCTACAACCTGCCGGTCGCCGACCTCGACGCGGCAGAGCAGGCCGGCCTGCAGTCGGGCTTCGGCGACGACCGGCTGCGGCTCTGGGGGGTCAAGGCGTTCCTCGACGGGTCGCTCGGGAGCGGCACGGCGCTGATGTCGGGTGGCGGCGGAGTCGCCCAGTACACCGCCGCCGAGCTCCGGCAGCTCGCCGAGCGGTGCGCTCGCGCCCATCTCAACGTCGCGTGGCACGCGATCGGCGATCGCGCCGTGCATCAGGCGCTGGACGCCCTGGAGCCGCTTGCCGGTGCCTGGTCGCGCTGGCGGCCGCGCATCGAGCATGCCCAGTTCGTGGCGGCCGCCGATCGACCGCGGTTCGCGGCGGCGGGGGCGATCGCCTCGATGCAGCCGTCGCACGCGGTGACGGATCGCGAGCTCGTCGATCGCGAGTGGGCCGCCGCGGCGGCCGACGGCTATGCGTGGTCCGCGCTCGAAGCTGCGGGCGCCGTGCTCGCTTTCGGCTCCGACGCGCCGGTCGAGCCGCCTGATCCGCTGTTCGGCATCGATGCCGCCACGAGCTGGCGCCACCGTGCCGGTTGGCGTCCCGAGCTCGCGCTCTCCGCCGCCGCGGCGTTGCGCGCGTACACCTGGGGTCCCGCGTATGCGGTCGGCCTGGAACGCGAGGTGGGGCGGTTGCGCCCGGGACAGTGGTGCGACCTGACGGTCGTCGACGCCGGGCGCGCGACCGCGACCGTGGTTGGCGGTGAGCTGCGCTGGCGGTCCGATCAGCCCGGCTGACCGAAACCGGCACGCAGGTTCGCCCAGGTCTGCTGCAGGTGCTCGTTGACGACCTTCACCTCGCCGATGACCGGCATGAAGTTCGCGTCGCCGTCCCAGCGCGGCACGACGTGGAAGTGCACGTGGTCGGGGATGCCGGCGCCGGCGGGCCGTCCGATGTTGACGCCGACGTTGAAGCCACCTGGTGACATCGCCTCCTGCAGCACGTGGAGGGAGCGGCGCACGAGCTGCATCAGCGCGAGCGTCTGCTCGTCGTCGAGGTCGGTCAGGGTGCCGACGTGGGCGCGTGGTGCGACGAGGAGGTGCCCGGCGTTGTAGGGGAACTTGTTGAGCATGACGAGCGCTTCCGGCTCCCGGAGGAGGAGCAGATTCGTCTCGTCCTCCGCCGCCGGAGCCTCGCGGACGCGGCAGAACAGGCAGCCGGGAGGCTCAGGACCGCCGATGTAGGCCATCCGCCAGGGGGCGTGCAGGTGCTCCATGGCTCGGACGCTAACATTTGAACTTCAGATGACGGTGACTGAGCGGCGTGGTTACGTGCCACAGGAGATCGAGCCGAAGTGGCAGCGGCGGTGGGCGGAGGCGGGCGCGATGCGCGCCGACGACCGTTCGGGCCGGCCGACCTACTACGACCTCGTCATGTATCCCTACCCCTCGGGCGAGGCGACCGTCGGGCACATGCGCAACTATGTGATCGGCGACGTTCTGGCCCGCTTCGAGCGGATGCGCGGCTACGAGGTGCTGCACCCGTTCGGGTGGGACGCGTTCGGGCTGCCGGCGGAGAACGCGGCGCAGAAGCGCGACGGCATGCACCCGCGGACCTGGACCGAGCAGAACATCGAGAGCTTCCGGCGCCAGCTGCAGATGATCGGGATCCTCTACGACTGGGATCGCGAGGTCACGACCTGCAATGAGGACTACTACCGCTGGACGCAGTGGCTGTTCCTGCTCTTCATGCGGCGGGGGCTCGCCTACCGGGCGATGGCGCCGGTCAACTGGTGCCCGATCGACAAGACCGTGCTCGCGAACGAGCAGGTCGTGAACGGCTGCTGCTGGCGGCACCTGGACACCCCGGTCGAGAAGCGGGACCTCGAGCAGTGGTTCCTGCGCATC
Source organism: Candidatus Dormiibacterota bacterium (assembly GCA_049283435.1). GTDB lineage: Bacteria > Chloroflexota > Dormibacteria > Dormibacterales > Dormibacteraceae > CAVTSA01. Next base: position 2,874 of record JBAPVZ010000673.1, on the reverse strand, counting down.
ACCGACTACGCCGACCGCCTGCTCGACGACCTCGACCAGCTGGAGCACTGGCCGGAGAAGGTGCGCACGATGCAGGCGAACTGGATCGGTCGCAGCCACGGTTCCGAGGCGGTCTTCCCGGTTGCCGCCGCGAACGGCTCACCCGACCCCGAGCTCAGGATCCGCACGTTCACGACGCGCCCGGACAAGATCTTCGGTGCCACGTTCGTCGTGCTGGCGCCCGAGCACCCGCTCCTCGAGGCCGTGACCTCGCCAGCGCAGCGCGCCGAAGTCGACACCTACGTCGAGGCCGCCCGCCGCGAGACCGACATCGAGCGTCTCTCCACCGAGCACGAGAAGACCGGCGTCCCCACGGGTGGCCTCGCGATCAATCCGGCGACCGGTCAGCCGATCCCGATCTGGGTCGCCGACTACGTGCTCGGCACCTACGGCACCGGCGCCGTGATGGCGGTGCCGGCCCACGACGAGCGCGACTTCGCGTTCGCGAAGCGTTTCGGGCTGCCGATCAAACAGGTCGTCGTGCCGCCGGGGGAGGCGCCGTCCGAGCCCGCTGCGGCGTGGACCGGGCCTGGCACGCTGACCGCGAGCGGCGAGTTCGACGGGCAGGCGAGCGACGAGGCGAAGCGACGGATCACGAGCTGGCTCGAGTCGCGGGGGCTGGGGAAGGCTTCGACGCAGTACCGGCTCCGCGACTGGCTGATCTCGCGCCAGCGCTACTGGGGCTGTCCGATCCCCGCCGTGCACTGCCCGGGATGCGGCATCGTGCCGGTCCCGGAGGACCAGCTGCCGGTCGTGCTGCCCGACACCTACCTGCCGCTGGCCGAGCAGCCGGACTGGTACACGACGACCTGTCCGCAGTGCGGGGGGCCGGGCCGGCGCGAGACCGACACCATGGACACCTTCATGGATTCGTCCTGGTACTTCCTCCGCTATACCGACCCGCACAACGAGACGGTGCCCTTCACGCGAGAGCGCGCCGACCACTGGATGCCGGTCTCGCAGTACACGGGCGGCGTCGAGCACGCGATCCTGCACCTCCTCTATTCGCGCTTCTTCCAGAAGGTGCTGCACGACGCCGGCATGGTGACGGCGCAGGAGCCGTTCGCGCGCCTCTTCACGCAGGGCATGGTGCTGCGCTTCGGCGAGGCGATGTCGAAGTCGAAGGGCAACGGCATCGCGCCCCAGGACCTGGTCGACGCGGAGGGTGCCGACGCGGGCCGGGTCTACGAGATGTTCATCGGGCCGCCGGATCAGGACGTCGAGTGGTCGTCGGCGGCCGTCGCCGGGCCGGTCCGTTTCCTGCAGCGGGTCTGGCGGCTCGTGCTGGAGCCGGCGCCGAGCGGGGACGGCAGCGGCGGCGGCGACGGGACCGCGCTTCGTCGCAAGCTGCACCAGACGATCGCGAAGGTGACGGCCGACTTCGAGGGGTTCCACTTCAACACCGGCGTCTCCGCGCTGATGGAGCTGGGGAACGCGATGCACGCGTACCTGGCGGCCGGCGGCGCGCGGGACGAGGTGTGGCAGGAGGCGACCCGCGGCCTGGTGCTGCTGCTGAACCCGCTCGCGCCGCATCTCGCCGAGGAGCTCTGGGAGCGCATCGGCGGCGAGGGCCTCTGCCTCGACGCCGCCTGGCCCTCCTGGGATCCGGAGATCGCGAAGGAGCGCGAGGTGACGCTCGTCGTGCAGGTCAGGGGCCGGGTTCGGGATCGCCTCCGGGTGCCCGCCGGGTTCGACCAGGCGTCGGCGACCGAGCGGGCGCTCGCGAGCGACGCGGTACGGCGAGCGCTCGGCGACGGGGTGTCCCCCGCGCGCGTCGTGTTCGTACCCGATCGCCTGCTCAACCTGGTGCCGTAGGCAGCGACCGGCTGCTCGGCGCCGCCGCGATACCCTGGATACCATCGGGTCTCGGCGTGACGCCGTGGCACGGGCGATCGGGGGTCGTCTAATGGTAGGACGGCAGCCTTTGGAGCTGCTTATCGGGGTTCGAGTCCCTGCCCCCGAGCCACCGCGCAGCGTCAGCGCGTCGCCCGCGCGCCGCCGTTCACGTTGAGGACCTGAGCCGTGATCTGGCGCGCGCCGGGCGAAGCCAGGAACCAGACGCTCTCGGCGATGTCCTCCACGGTCCCGGCCCGGCCGGTCGCGGTGCGCGCGATCAGCGCGTCGTGGCGCTCCTGCGTCATGCGATCCCGGAAGAACTCGGTACCGACCGTGTACCCGGGGGAGACGACGTTGCAGGTGATGCCACGGGGGCCGAGCTCACGGGCGAGGGAGAGGTTCCACGAGGCGAGGCCCGCCTTGGCGGCGCCGTACGCTCCCGCGCCCTGGTCGGCGGCGATCGAGCCGAGGTGGACGACGCTGCCGCCGTCCGCCAGGCGGTGGCGAAAAGCCTCGGTCGTCAGCGCCGGCCCGAGGAGATTCGCCTCCAGATTGGCGCGCCAGGCGCGGGCGAGCCCCGCGAGGTTCTGGGGGTCGGGCGCCTCGAGGTCGGTGTTGCCGCCCGCGTTGTTGACGAGGACGTCGATGCGGTCGGTGCTCGAGGCGGCGAGCTCGGCCAGCTGGACGGGGTTCGTGCTGTCGCATAGGACGGCGCGCACGGTGTCGGGCAGCGCGCGCAAGGTGCCATCGAGCCGATCCTGGCGGCGGCCCGTGATCAGCACGCGGTCCCCGGCGGCGGCGAAGCGGGCGGCGACCGCCCGACCGATGCCGCTGCTGCCCCCGGTCACGATGACGTTGCGGGTCATAGACTGCACCTCAGCACTATGTTCAGACATAAATTTAGCGCTAAATATTATGCACATGACCCCGATGAGCGGGAGATGCCGCTGCACGGCACGGGTCTCGCCGACCGCGGCATCGTCCGCGTCGGCGCTACGG